>NZ_JBOGBT010000082.1:0-1951 GCF_051656365.1 Silvania sp.
TTGAACATAACCTGCGCCACATCGACCACAGCCTGCCGCATCTGGCGGAGCTGGCGCTGGGCGGTACCGCGGTCGGCACCGGGCTGAACACCCATCCCGCGTACGCGGTACGCGTGGCCCAGGAGCTGGCGACCATCACCCAACAGCCGTTCGTGACCGCGCCCAACAAGTTTGAAGCACTGGCCACCTGCGATGCGCTGGTGCATGCCCACGGGGCGCTGAAAGGGCTGGCGGCGTCGCTGATGAAAATTGCTAACGATGTGCGCTGGCTGGCCTCCGGACCGCGCTGCGGCATCGGGGAAATCAGCATCCCGGAAAACGAGCCGGGCAGCTCGATAATGCCAGGTAAGGTGAATCCAACCCAGTGCGAAGCCATGACCATGCTGTGCTGTCAGGTGATGGGCAACGACGTGGCGGTGAACATGGGCGGCGCGTCAGGCAACTTCGAGCTCAACGTCTACCGTCCGATGGTCATCCATAACTTCCTGCAATCGGTGCGCTTGCTCGCCGACGGGATGGAGAGTTTTAACGCGCACTGCGCGATCGGCATTGAGCCTGAGCGCGAACGCATCAGCCAGCTGTTAAACGAATCCTTAATGCTGGTGACCGCGCTCAATACCCATATCGGCTACGACAAGGCGGCAGAAATTGCCAAAAAGGCGCACAAAGAGGGGCTGACGCTGAAGGCCGCCGCCCTGGCGCTGGACTATCTCTCTGAGGCCGAGTTCGACAGCTGGGTGCGCCCGGAGCAGATGGTCGGCAGCCAAAAATAGTCACTCTGCCACGTACAGGTGCAGCCGCTCAATGATGGGCCGGAGCGGCTGCGCCAGCGGTTTAAAACGGTGCTGGACATTCTCAGCATCGTAGTTCAGCAGTTCCCCAATATCCGGCAGCACCGCGCCCTGATCGCTGTCATACAGCGCAATCAGCGGCGTGGGGCAGGCGTACTGAACCTGTTTTTGCTGCCCGGCATACCAGACCCGGGCAATGGGCTGGACCTTCACCGGACGTTTAATCTTCAGCCGCGCGTCAGCAGGCAGGGCGTGAATAGCGCTATATTCGGCCTCAAGCCGCTCCACCCACTGATCCCGCGACCAGGGCGCCACCGCGCGCGGCGCTTTCAGGCTTTTTTCCAGCATTTGCAGGACGTCTTCGCGGGTGAAGTTCTTAATTATGTGCTTATTGGCCCAGCCGAAGCGCAGGGTGGCCGGATGGTGAATGACGGTCAGCGTGCGGTAGGCATTGAGGGTGATAAGCCCCGGCAGTTGATGATGCACCCACTCAAAGCGCGCCGCGGACGGCAAGCCTGACTCCTCGGTGACGATTTTTTCAAAGTCGGCTTTCAGCGCGTTAATGCTTGCGATTTGTGCCGTGAGCTGCTCCCGATGAGCGGCGTCGCTCTGCAGGCAAATCACCCCAGGCAGGCGCACGGCAGCCTTGCTGCTGCGGGTTTCAGACTGCTGCTGGATAAACAGATGGCGATAGTGCTGCAGCGCCATCCCCAGCGCTTCTTGCCCCAGGTGCTGCTTAACGGCAATGGTGTTGAGCGGATCGTGCTCGGCACCTTTCACCACATCCGGGAGGGAGAAGACGCGCGCCGCCAGCAGTCGACAGGTTTGCAGGTCGGCGGTCAATTGCGCCAGCTCGTGCTCCATCTGGCGAAAGGTGCTATTTAAACGTTCAATCAGATCGTAAGTTGCCATCGCACACTACCTTAGTTACAACATACTGAAAAGATAGCATAGCACGCCCGGTCAGACCAGCGTGCGCGTGGGGTCAGGCAGAGGTGAATGAAGGGAGTTGATGCCAGACGGGCCAGTTAAAACAGAACCGTGCTCCGCCGAGGTCGCTCTCTTCGCAGCTGACGTCACCGCCCAACGCCTGGGCGATAGAGTGGACAATAGCCAGTCCCAGGCCGCAGCCGCCGGTCGAGCGGTCGCGGCTCGGGTCG
>NZ_JBOGBT010000083.1:0-30506 GCF_051656365.1 Silvania sp.
TGTCGCAGCTGGCGGCGCGCCTCGTGGCTGAGGCTGGTGGCATTGATATCATCGATGTTCACCTGTCCGCTGTCGGCCTGCTCAAACCCCAGTAAAATGCGGGCAAGGGTGGTTTTACCGGAGCCCGATTCCCCGACCAGCGCATGGGTGCTGCCGCGCTGCACGACAAAGCTGACGTTATCCAGCGCCTGCAGTTGGTGGCCTTTGCCCAGCGCAAAACGTTTGCTGATCCCGATAGCCTGAATGGCGGGCGAGGCCAGCGGGCGGCCCGACACCGGGGCGATGGTTACGCGTTGGCCCTGCACATCACTCAGCAGCTGGCGGGTATAGGCGTGCTGCGGGGCGCGCACCACGTCAGCGGTAGCGCCGTGCTCCTGTACCTCGCCGTTGCGGAACACCAGCAGACGGTCGGCACGCTGGGCGGCAAGAGCCAGGTCGTGGGTGACAAAAAGCACCGCCGTGCCGGATTCCCGGCGCAGCACGTCCAGCAGATCCAGAATGCGCTTTTGCACCGTCACATCCAGCGCGCTGGTCGGTTCATCGGCGATGATCAGATCCGGGCGCAGGGCGATGGCGATGGCAATCAAAACCCGCTGTTTCATACCGCCGGAGAGCTGATGCGGGAACTGCTTCATCCGCTGTTCCGGGTGGCTCAGGCCCACTTTACTCAACAGCGCCAGCACCTGCTGTTCGCACTCTGCTTTATCAATTTTTTGATGCAGGCGCAGGATTTCGCCCACCTGAGCGCCGACGGTTTTCACCGGATTGAGGGAGTTACCCGGATCCTGCGGCACCAGGCTGATACGAGCCCCGCGCAGGCTGTCGAGCCGTTTTGCCGACCACTGGCTCAGATCTTCGCCGTTCAGACGGATACTGCCCCCGTCGCGACGGGCGTTATCCGCCAGCAGGCCGATAATCGCCTGCGCGGTGGTGGTTTTTCCCGAGCCGGATTCACCGACAAAGGCCAGCATCTCGCCGCGCCCGAGGGTAAAGCTGACGTTATGCACCACTTCGCGCCACTCGCGGCCCGAACGGTAGCTGAGGGTGAGGTTTTCAACAGACAGAACGGTCATGGGCGACCTCCGCTTAACTGACGACTGATCCGGTTGGTGGCCAGCACCACGGCGATCACCACCAGACCGGGGAACGTGGTCAACCACCAGGCGGTTGAGAGATAGTTACGCCCTTCGGCAATCAGCAGGCCCCATTCCGGGATCGGCGGCGGGGTGCCGTAACCGAGGAAGCTCAGCGTCGACAGGGCCAGGATGGCCTGACCAAACTGCAGGGTGGCAAAGGCCAGCACCGCGGTCAGGGAGTTGGGCAGAATATGCCGCCACAGCACCGTCCAGAAGGTGCCCCCGCTGCCAAACGCCGCTTCGACATAATCGGTGTGGCGAATGCGCACCACTTCCCCGCGTGCCAGGCGGGCAAAGCTGGCGATAGACGCCACCCCAACGGCGAGGGCGGCATTCAGGGTCCCAAAGCCGAGGAGAATGATTACCGTCAGCGACAATAGCAGCGACGGGATAGCGAGCAGGACATCCACCAGTCGCATCAGCACCGACTCCACGCGTCCGGCAAAGGCACCCGCAATGACCCCGATGGCGGTGCCGATGACAAGCCCCATTGCCACGGCCACCAGCGCGGCGCTCAACGAGTGCGATGCGCCATAGACGATACGGGTATAGACATCGCGCCCCAACTGGTCGGTGCCGAGCCAGTATTCGGCCTGTGGTGCCAGCCGCTGCGCCCCGGCAATGCCCTCAACCGGGCTAAAGTGAGTAAACAAGCCCGGCGCAATGGCCGCCAGCGCGGCAACTACAATCACGGTCCAGGCCAGCCATAACCCCGGCTGCCAGCGTAAGCCACGCCAGGCAGGCACACGCCTGCGCGCCGCGGCGGCATAATCGACAAGGCTCATGCAGCACCTCCGGTTACGGTTTGCAGGCGGGGATCGAACAACGGCATCAGCAGATCCACCAGCAGATTAATCAGCACAAAGCCGAGGGCCGAAATCATCACCACCGCCTGCAGCACGGCGATATCCTAGTTATTGACCGCCTGCTGGGTCAGCATTCCCAGCCCGCTGCGGCCAAACACGGTTTCGGTGATCAGCGCCCCGGCAATCAGTTCGCCCAGCAGCAGACCGGCGATATTCAGTACCGGCAGTAGCGCATTGCCCGTAACGTGCCGCCAGAGCACGGCGGTTTCGCTCAGCCCTTTGGCCCGGGCTACCGCGACAAACGGCTGGGCGGCGACCTGGTCCAGGCTGCGCATCAGGATCTGCGCCAGCGGGGCGGAGATCGGAATGGCGACGGTGATAATTGGCAGGATCAGGCCCTGCAGCGGCGAAGGGTTAATCACCGGGATCAGCCGCAGCTGGAACGAGAACAGCTGAATCAGTGCAATCCCGAGCCAGAAGGTCGGCAGGGAGATAAACAGCACCGGCAGGGACTGAATGGCGTTGCTCAGCCAACGCAGTCCCGGCAGGCGTGAGGCCAGCGCCAGCGTAAATGCCAGCACTACCGCCAGAATAAAAGCGGGCAGCGCCAGGCTCAGGGTATCCGGCAGGTTGGTGGCGATAAGCTCGCTGACCGCGACACCCGCCTGCAGCGAGAAACCAAAATCACCGTGCAGCATCGCCCCCAGCGTGTGCAGATACTGCTGCCACAGCGGGCTGTCTGCCCCGTAGGCGATGCGCATCTCTTCGATTTGCGCCGGGCTGAGGCCCAGATCCGGGTTCTGGAACTTAATCAGGACCGCATCACCCGGCAGGACCTGCAGCAGCAGGAACGACAGGGTAAACGCGGCCCACAGCACCAGCAGTCCCAGCCCGGCGCGTTGCAGCAGATAGCGGCTCATGGTTGCCCCCTTAGTGTTTCGCGATCCACGCCCCGTAGAACGACGGGCGGCCGACGGCTTCAAAACTGACCCCTTTCAGCCACGGCGCACCGGCAAACACCTGTGGCTCTTCAAAGATTGGGATCACGTAGGCGTTATCCAGCAGATAGCGCTGGGCGTCGCCGGTCAGCTGGAGCCGCTTCTGCGGGTCCACTTCGGCGGAGATATTCACCAGCAGCGCGTTGAGCTTGTCGTCGCTAAAGCCCTTGACCTTGTCGCTGGAGCCGCCTTTTTGTAGCAGGGCATCGCGGTTGGCCGGGTAGAACATGCTTTTCACCACGTCCGGGTCGGCGCGGCCCACTTCCGAGACAGTGAGTGGCGTTTTCAGCGGGTCGAGGTTATCGAGGGTGCGGCTGCCGGCATCTCCGGCTTTGACGCTCAGCGCCACGCCGACCTGGCGCCACTGCTGGGCGACCAGCTGCAATACCTCTTTATTCTGCGGCTGCGGAAGGGATTCATAGATGGTCAGAGCCAGACGCTGGCCGTCTTTGGCTCGTATCCCGTCGCTGCCCGCTTTCCAGCCTGCCTCATCCAGCAGGGCGCTGGCTTTGGCCGGGTCGAAGGTCAGTTTGTCACTCAGATCGACATAGCCTGCGGCAGAGTTAGCGAGCACTGATTTGGCCTGCGGATAATTAGGCGAGAACAGGGTCTCGACGACCTGCTTCGCATTGGTGGCGTGCAACAACGCCTGACGCACCCGTACGTCGGCCACCAGCGGGTTATCCGGGCGGAAGCTGATGCTGTCGTTCACGCCGCGGGTGGGGGCGGCGTAGATTTTATATCCCTGGTCGGTGGCCTGTTTTTCGTCATAGGCCTGCACCTGGCGGATAAAGTCGGCCTGTCCGGCCAGCAGCGCGCCGACCCTGACGCTGTCTTCCGGGGTGACAAGATAGGTAATGCCCTCCAGATTAGCCGGACCCTGCTGGGCGAGGTTTTTCGGCCCCCAGACGTAGTCTTTACGCGCCTGCAGATTCACTTCGCGCCCCAGCTTTTCGTCCTTCACCACGAACGGGCCGGAGCCGATGATATGCCGGGCATCGCCCAGCTCTTCAAAGTTGCGTTTCAGGGTACTCAACGACACCAGCCCGGAGCCGATGGTGGCGGTGCCCTGTAAAAAGCCCGGTGACGGTTTCTTGAAGTAGAACTTCACCGTCAGCGGGTCGATCACTTCGCTGCGATCGTAGTTGTTGATCACTTCCGACACCGGCAGGCGCTGGGCTTTATTGCCCTGGCCGTAGGTATCAAAGTTTTTTGCCACCGCGCTGGCATCCAGCGGGGTGCCGTCAGAGAACGTCACGCCAGGGCGAAGTTTAAAGGTGTATTCGGTTTTATCGGCGTTGGTGGTCCAGCTCTCGGCGATCCACGGCTCGACCTGTAAGGTTTCCGGGTTCTGCCAGGTAAGCTTGTCGGTGATCTGATTCAGAATGCCGCCGTTCGGATAGAATCCGCCCGCCGGGGGATAGAGGTTGGTGTGTGCCTGTTGTTCCAGATAGACCAGCGTGCCGCCTTTAACGGGCGTCTCTGCGGCCCAGGCTGTGGTTGCTGCAACGATCAGCGCCGTCAGCAGCGGCAGGCGAAATGGGGTTTGCATGGTGAATTCCTTTGTTATCTTCTTGTTAGCGTCGGATTCATCATCAGACGGCGCAGAAAACAAAGGAACAAAGGAATTGAGCTAAGGATTGCCGGAAAGTGCAAATAAAAACCGCGCCAGAAGCGGCGCGGTTAGCGGGGGGCTAGACAAATTTCGCCAGCGGATCGGCGGCGGCAAAGGCCACGGCGCGGTCGGCTGCCGGGGGATAAATCAGCTCGTTGGTGATGGCGATTTTGATTTTCTTCGCCTCATCACGCACGGATTTGACCTCCTGTTCCCAGCCTTCGGTATACACCGCGCCCCAGGCACCCAGATCGAGGCAGGTCACGTAGTTCACCTGACGGTACGGATAAGGTTCTACGTTCAGCAAGCTGGCTGCGGCGTTGTGGCCGGCAAACTTGCCTAACTGAATGGCGTGCTGGCAGGTCATAAGAGCGGTGTTGCCCAGATCGTCGGTTTTGGCGTGTGCCATGTCGCCGGTGGCGTAAATGTCCGCCTGCGCCGGAACCTGCAGGCTTGCGTTAACCTTCAGACGGCCCTGACTGTCGCGTTCGCCGTCAATCTGCTCACTCAGGGGATGGGCTTCAACACCTGCGGTCCAGACCACGGTTAACGCGTCAATCCGCTCGCCATTTTTCAGCGTCACGCCGCTGGCATCGATGGCTTCAATTTCACTGTTCAGACGCCATTCAACGCCCAGTTCGTCGCTTGCCGCTTCGATGGTGCTGCGCAGGGCTTCACTGTAACGGCCACCGATCGCTGCACCGCGTTCAACTACGATTACTTTGGTCTCTGTATCATCGCCAAAGCGAGCGCGGAGACGGGCAGGGAGTTCGGTAGCCAGTTCAATGCCGGTAAATCCACCACCGCAAACCACCACGGTGTTACGCGCAGCCGAGGCAGGGCGCGTCACCAGTGAATCGAGGTGCTTTTCGAAAACTTGCGCCGATTCTAACTGGTCGATATCAAATGCATGCTCTGCCAGGCCTGCAATGGGCGGACGGCGGGTCTGGCTGCCGGTGGCCAGCACCAGACGATCATAAGTTGCCGGAACGGTGCCGCCGTGAGGATCGCGATACCAGACAATTTTCTCTTTAACATCAATGCGTTCAGCATCACCAGCGATAAATTCAATATTCAATTCAGCAAACAGATCGCTTAATGGTGCGACAAATCCCGCCACCTGTTCTTCATAAAACCGCGGGCGAACACGCAGTTCAGCGCGCGGGGCCAGCACGGTAATGCGCAGGTCATTGCACCCCTCGATATCGGCCACGCGTGCGGCGCTCACCGCTGCCCACATCCCGGAAAAACCGCTGCCCACAATTAAAATTTGCTTCTTCATCTTCGATCCTTTTGCTCGTCAGGCCGTGTGTCTGACATAACTGCAACTATACTTGTCGCAGTTAACTGCGACAAGATCTTTCCGAGTCAAAAAAATGTTCAATGCTAAAACAAGGGCTTAAATGAAAGGTGGGGAGCGGCGTTTTTATATCTTAGCGAACATGGCTATAATGACCCCGAACAGAAAATTCGGAGTCAAAGATGGCATTTTACAGTTCCGGTGTGGAATACGGCATTCACAGCCTGATGTCGATGGTGGATGCGAAAGGTAACGATCGTGAGATGAGCGTCAGGGAACTGGCGGCATTACAGGGCGTACCGTATGACTACCTGGGCAAGATCTTCACGCGTTTATCGCGTGCCGGGTTGGTAACCAGCACAGAAGGCAAGGGGGGCGGTTTTAAACTGGCGCGCCCGGCTGAACTGATTACCGTGCTGGATGTGGCGCATGCCATTGATGGTGAAAAGAATATGTTTGAGTGCCGGGAAATACGCCAGAGACTGGCGGTCTTTGATGAAACTCCGCCTGCGTGGGTCTGTGATGGCCCGTGCGGCGTGCGCTCGGTAATGGACAGCGCCCAGCAGCGGATGGAAGAGGAGCTGGCCCGCCATACCATTCTCGACCTGGCACGCAAAATGTTCCGCAAGGCGCCGGATACGTTTCAGATTGAGGTGCAGGAGTGGATTTCAGATCGGCGGAATTCCACTCCCTCGCTGTGAGGGAGTGGCGGTTAACGATTATTTAGAACGAAAATCAATCACCATACGGCCACGGATTTGGCCTTGCTCCATCTCTTTAAAGATGGCGTTGATGTCCCCCAGCGGACGCAGGGCCACTTTCGGCACCACTTTGCCTTCGGCAGCAAACTGGAAGGCTTCGGTCAGATCCTGACGGGTGCCCACGAGTGAGCCCACCACCTGAATGCCGTCCAGCACCAGACGCGGGATATCCAGGCTCATCGCTTCCGGCGGCAGGCCGACGGCCACCACACGGCCACCGGCGCGAACCGCATCGACAGCAGAGTTGAAGGCTGCTTTCGCCACCGCAGTAACCACCGCCGCATGTGCACCGCCGGTTTTTTCCTGAATAAATTTCGCGGCATCGTCAGTGCGGGAATTCACCACCAGATCGGCACCCATGCTGGTGGCCAGCTTCAGCTGTTCGTCGTTGACGTCGATGGCGATCACTTTGGCATTGAACACGTTTTTCGCGTATTGCAGCGCGAGGTTACCCAGCCCGCCGAGACCGTAAATGGCGATCCACTGGCCCGGTTTAATCTCAGAAATTTTCACTGCTTTATAGGTGGTCACCCCGGCGCAGGTGATGCTACTGGCCGCGGCGGAATCCAGCCCGTCCGGCACTTTGACTGCGTAATCGGCGGTGACGATGCACTCTTCTGCCATGCCGCCATCAACGGAATACCCGGCGTTTTTCACGGTGCGGCAGAGCGTTTCATTGCCGGAGTTGCAGTATTCACAGTGGCCGCAACCTTCGAAGAACCACGCCACGCTTGCGCGGTCACCTGGCTTGAGCGAGGTGACGCCCGGCCCAACCACCTGCACTACGCCAACCCCTTCGTGGCCGAGGATCACCCCGGTCTTATCGCCAAAATCGCCGTTTTTAACGTGAAGATCGGTGTGGCATACGCCACAACAGTCCATCTTCAGTAGCGCTTCGCCATGCTTCAGAGCGCGTAAGGTTTTCTCGGTCACTTCTACCTGATGGTCTTTGGTTACGACAGCAGCTTTCATATGTTTCTCCATTTTCATGATGAGGATCTGCAAGGCAGACAGGGCATGCAACACACGGGAAATACTCCTTAAGGATTAATTTTTTTAATGCGTTGTGCAAGGCCGGAGCAACATAATGTAATAATTTAATTAGAATTTGTTGTTTCTATCACCCCTGAAAATAGTAATGTCATCAATGATTGTGTGGTGATTATTTCTGTAGCAAATGTGTCATGTTTCTGACATTTCAAAGCCGTAAGGTGTGCTCTTCTCAATAACCGAAGAGTTAAAAAGACAATGCACCTGGTAAAAAAACTTCTCGCAGTGAGCGTTCTCCTGTCCGCTTCCGTGCAGGCGCAAAACATCCTCGACTTCCCTCAGCCTGACAATAACCCGGAAGAGTTTTATGCCGTCACCGAAATTCCGGCGGGCGGGATTATCAAATATGAAACCGATGCCAAAACCGGCTTTATTATTGCCGACCGTTTCCAGTCGATGCCGGTTGCCTATCCCGCTAATTATGGTTCATTGACGCAGTCTCTGGCGGGGGATGGCGATCCATTGGACGTGGTATTTTACACCCGTGCCCCGATGGCCCCAGGCACGCTGATTAAACTGCGCGCCATTGGCGTGCTGAAGATGATCGACGGCGGTGAGAAGGACGACAAAATTGTCGCCGTTCCGGCCAGCAAAATTGACCCGACCTATGACGACATTAAAGAGCTGAGCGATCTGCCGAAGATTGAGCAGCAGCGCCTGGAAGCCTTCTTCCGGGTGTATAAACAGCTGCCGGAAGGGCGTAAATCGGTGGAGCTGAACGGCTTTAACGACGCCGCCAGCGCTAAGCAGGAAATCAAACAGGCATGGGATGCCTGGAAAACCAAACAGCCCCAGTAATAACCGGCCCGGCGGGGTTTACCGCCGGGCACTGGCTTACAGCTGCGCGCTGAGCGCAGCAATTTCCTCCCGCCACTGCGCCTGCAGCTGCGGCTTCTGATGCTTAGGCTTACGCAACTGGTCTTCTTCCAGCAGTGCTTCCAGCTGAATTAACCGCTCCAGCAGATCGTCTGCGATGTCTTTATGCTTATTATCTACTGTCGAAACCGGCACGGTATTCAGCACGCTGCCATCACGCAGACGGGCAAATACCGCATCGGCATCGTGCCATTCACTCAGCGTGCCGTCCTCAATCAGCCAGAAACGGTTGCAGCTCTGGCTGATAAGCTGTCGGTCATGGCTGACCAGCAATACGCCGCCGGTAAACTGTTGCAGCGTCCCGGCCAGCGCCTCCTTGCCCTCCATATCCAGATGGTTAGTCGGTTCATCAAGCATCAGCAGGCTGTAGCGGGCGAGCGTCAGGCCGATAAACAGCAGCCGCGAACGTTCGCCCCCGCTGAGGGTGTTGACCCGTTGTCCATGACGCGCCCAGCCGAATCCGGCGCTGATTAACGCCATCTTGCGTACCTGCGGATCGGGGGCAAATGGCTCAAGGGCGTCACTCAGCGTGGCGTCATCCGCCAGCTGGTGCAGCGTCTGGTCGTAATAGCCGAGCGTGGCGCGCGGATGGATGTTCAATCCGGCGCCGTCGCTGTTGCCGATAAACTGCTGCCAGATAAGCTTCATCAGGGAGGATTTCCCGCAGCCGTTGCGCCCGACAATCGCCACCCGGTCGCCGCTTTTCATCCGCATGTTGTGCATCGTGAACAGCGCGGGCAGGCCCGGCGCGGGCGGCACGTCGAGAATGTCTACCTCCAGCAGGCGGTTGGCGGGCAGCGCCTCGCCGCGCAGGGTCAAGGTCCACGGGCTGCCGGCGGTGAGCGAAGTCTGGCTCTCTTTCAGTCGTTCAACCTGCTTTTCCATCTGTTTGGCTTTACGGGCCAGATCTTCGTTGTCGTAGACTTTTCCCCATGTGGCCAGCCGTTTAGCGCTAACGGTGACCCGGTCGATCTCCTTTTGCTCGGCTTTACGGCGCAGGGCATCGCTTTCATCTTTCGCCATCAGCGCCTGACGCGCGTGGGTACAGGGAAGGGCGAAGGCGTGCAGGGTTTTGTCGCGCAGGATCCAGCTGCCGTTCGTCACCGCATCCAGCAGCTGCCGGTCGTGGGAGACCAGCACAAAGCTGCCGGACCAGTTCTGCAAAAACTGCTCCAGCCACAGCAGAGTGGGTAGATCGAGGTGGTTGCTGGGTTCATCCAGCAGCAGCAGATCCGGCTGATGGATGAGGGCGCGCGCCAGCAGCAGGCGAGTATGCTGTCCGCCGCTGAGGGTCGCCGATTGCAGCCCGGTGTCGGCAACGGAAAAGCCCATCCCGGCCAGCAAGGATTCAGCCCGCCAGCGCAGGCTCTCGCGCTCGGCCACCGGCAGCTGCGCCAGGACCGCGTCGAGCATGGTCAGGGGGTAGACAGATTCCGGGAGATGCTGTTCCACCCGTGCCATCAGGCAGTGTCCGGCCAGCGCTACCGTCCCGGATGCCGGGGTATCGGTGCCGTCGAGGATCTTCAGCAGGGTACTTTTGCCGCAGCCGTTATCGCCAAGCAGACCAATGCGGTCGCCTTTTTTCAGGGTAAAAGTGAGGTCGTTAAACAGGGTGTCGAAGGCGGTATCAACACGCAGGAATTGTGCAGTCAGTAGTGTGCTCATTTGCTTACTCAAGAGTTGCAGGCATAGAAATGCCTCGTCAATCATCGCTGACGATAACCCGGTAAGCCCGAGAGAAGGGATTGTCTTAGGTGTCTTCGCTCAAGCCGAAGTTATCGCAGCACGAAACCGATAACGCTTGAGCAGGTGCGATCACCAAGGTGAAGTGAAATATCAAAAATTTCACAGCACAGCATAATTAGCCTCCTTATAAATTTGTCTGATTTTTGGGTTTAAGGAGTGTAGCGGGGAATGGGAAGTTCGACAAGGGAAGGGCGTATCCGGACACCTGGAGCGGCGTAATTGTTTTTTTATCAGCACTGCCGGTTAGTTAAAATAAAAATTGCTTATTAATGCTGGTCGTGCATTAATGAAACCTTAGTCGCAATACGCAAACAAACGTAAAAGATTTTTCTTAGACGTCCTCATGACCTGGCGCTATCGCTGATATCCCCTCCCTTTGAGTCCATACGCTTAATTCCCTACGTTTATTACTCACGCTAAAATTTATAAATCTTCAACAGGAGTCCGTATGTCCGCAAGAATTAAAGGTCTGGTTAAATGGTTTAAAGATGATAAAGGTTTTGGTTTTATCTCTCCGCTGGATGGCAGTAAAGATGTTGCAGTTCATTTCTCTGCCTTTGAAGGGGATAACTTAAAAACACTTTTTGAAGGCCAAAAGGTTGAATTTTCTATCCGCAGCGGTGACAAAGGTCCTGCTGCTGCCAGTGTAATACTTTGCGACAAATAAACAGCGATGGGTTGCGATAAACCTAATCGGAGAACGGCTGGGCAGGCGATGTTTCGCTGTCAGTTAAGATTGCCAAATGATTCGTTTCCAGAACTTATTCATCCGTCTCATTTGGCAAGCGCTGGCGTTTTAAATTCGTTGTGTTGATTTGAATAAAGTACTGCAGTACGGGCAGACAAGTTGCGCCCCTTTTTGTACGCGACTGAAGCTATGTTCAGAATCTTTTGAACAGCTTGGGCATGGGCATTTAACTAAGTGATTACGACGGGCTTGCGTGTTTTTACGTCCGGACATAGGCATCTCCTGATTTAAGGGAGGGTTACCTTACACGTTTGATCAGCATGATGCTTGTTTTTTTATTTTCACTGCACCAGGTCTGCCTTGATACAACACGCTTTTATCCGTCATATAGCCATCCGGGTGGTTAAGCGGTTAAAATAAACAAAGATAAACATTGTGCAATTAATTTCTTTGTGTCTTAATGATTCATCGGTTTGGAAAGCAGACCTTATGAAAGCAGTTTTAGTAAAGCAGTCCTCAGTTCAAGTGTTATCAGTCGATACCCTTCTTCATGAGCCTCCTCCTATAGTGCCAAATAAGTAACTCTAAAAAAACAGGCCATCACAGCCGCATTTAAGTGGCTCATTAATTAAGGAAGTATCTATGTCTAACAAAATGACTGGTTTAGTAAAATGGTTTAACGCTGATAAAGGTTTTGGCTTTATCACTCCTGACGACGGCAGCAAAGATGTATTCGTGCATTTTTCTGCTATTCAGAGCGACAACTTTAAGACACTTGATGAAGGCCAGAAAGTTTCCTTCACCATTGAAAGTGGCGCGAAAGGCCCTGCAGCCGGAAACGTCTCAGCGCTGTAATATGCGCTAATTATCATCTAAGCTTACACTTGCGATGAAGACAATAGTCTGAGCAGCTAAGCGAAATTGATAATAAAAAAACCCGCCTTGTGCGGGTTTTTTGTTATCTGGACCTGGGGCTAGATCGAGGTCCGACGGTAGTTGCGGTATTCCGGTTTCCAGAAGTTCTCGTCAATTGCCTGCTGCAACGCGTCGGCAGAGGTTTTCACCGCCACGCCCTGCTGCTGGGCCATTTTGCCGACCGCAAAGGCGATGGCTTTCGAGACAATATGAATGTCCTTCAGCTCCGGCAGCACCAGGCCTTCGCCGTTGTTTACCAGCGGCGAGTGTTTGGCCAGCGTTTCACTGGCGGACATCAGCATCTCGTCGGTAATACGCGATGCCCCGGAGGCGATCACACCGAGGCCAATTCCCGGGAAGATATAGGAGTTGTTGCACTGGGCGATCGGGTAGGTTTTATCCTTCCATACCACCGGCGCAAACGGGCTGCCGGTGGCGACCAGCGCATTGCCTTCGGTCCAGGTGATGATGTCCTGTGGGGTCGCTTCAACGCGGGAGGTTGGGTTTGAGAGCGGCATCACAATCGGGCGGGCACAGTATTTGTGCATCTCGCGGATGATCTCTTCGGTGAACAGCCCGGTCTGGCCGGAGACGCCAATCAGGATATCCGGCTTCACGTTGCGCACCACGTCCAGCAGGGAGAGTACTTCGCTGTCGGTGTCCCAGTTTTTCAGGTTGTCGCGCTTTTGCACCAGCTTGTTCTGGAACGGGAGCAGGTTTGGCATCGCATCGGTCAGCAGGCCGAAGCGGTCAACCATGAACACCCGCGAGCGTGCCAGATCTTCGCTTAATCCTTCGCGCTGGGTCTGGGCGATGATCTGTTCGGCGATCCCGCACCCGGCAGAGCCGGCACCCAGGAAAACGATTTTTTGATAGCTCAGCTGGTTGCCCGCTGCACGGCTGGCCGCAATCAGCGTGCCGACGGTCACGGCGGCGGTGCCCTGAATATCGTCATTGAAGGAGCAGATCTCGTCGCGATAGCGGTTCAGCAGCGGCATGGCGTTTTTCTGCGCGAAGTCTTCAAACTGCAGCAGCACGTTCGGCCAGCGCTGTTTAACCGCCTGGATAAAGTCATCGACGAACTGATAATACTCTTCATCGGTGATGCGCGGGTGACGCCAGCCCATGTACAGCGGATCGTTGAGCAGCTGCTGGTTATTGGTCCCGACGTCCAGCACCACCGGCAGGGTATATGCCGGGCTGATGCCGCCACAGGCGGTATACAGGGACAGTTTGCCAATTGGAATACCCATCCCGCCGATCCCCTGGTCGCCCAGGCCAAGAATACGTTCCCCGTCGGTCACCACGATCACTTTGATGTTGTGGTTAGGCACATTCTGCAGGATGTCGTCCATGTTGTGACGATCGGCCCACGAGATAAACACCCCGCGCGAACGGCGATAAATTTCGGAGAAGCGTTCGCAGGCGGCCCCAACGGTCGGGGTGTAGATCACCGGCATCATCTCGTCGAGATGGTTTTCCACCAGGCGGTAGAAGAGGGTTTCGTTGGTGTCCTGGATGTTGCGCAGGTAGATGTGCTTATCGATTTCGGTTTTAAAGCCCTGATACTGGATCCACGCGCGCTCTGCCTGTTCCTCGATGGTTTCCACCACTTCCGGCAGCAGTCCCAGCAGGTTAAAGCTGCTGCGCTCTTCTTTACTGAAGGCGCTGCCCTTGTTCAGCAGGGGGAATTCCAGCAGCACGGGCCCGGCATAAGGGATGTAAAGGGAACGGTTGGTTTTCGCTTTGTTGTCCATGTCACTCACTTAAATTTAAAAATCCATCCCTGGCACTGCTATTAATCATCGTCAGGGGGGGCGCTATCAGGGAGGCGTCAGGCGGGTAGTATAAAGGAGGTGATTGTTAAAAACCGCAACATGCAAAAAAAACACCATCGGAGTGACCGATGGTGTCGGGGATTTTTGCGGGAAACTTACTTCTGTGCGTGGCGGCGTCTGCCGGTGGCGTGCGCGACCTGTGTTTCTGTGTCGCCTTCAATCACCACTTTGCGTTGGTTTGACAGCTTGTAGTTCAGTCCCAGGATATGGCGTGCCTGACGGTTCGATTTCATGTTAACTCCTCAATCCTGTTGATAGTGATAAGGTGAACGAAATGTAACCCCTTAGGTTGCAGATCCAGCTTAGCAGATTTTTAAAAACTGGCGTGCTGGCCGCTGACCACGTAGTTAATGGTCTGCTGGTAGATGTCACTGAGGATGTCATTGTCGGTGGTTTCCACCCACTTGGTCAGTTCCATTAAAATGTCATCTTCAGTGACAGCGCCCTGTTCAGCGCGTAAACCCTGTGCAATCGCATTAACCAATTCCGGCTGTGCGGATGGTGTGTGTGCAGACGTATAAGTAAACATAGTGCCTCCGTGTCGTTTTCTGTTTAATGTTCCGGCGTGCAACAAATTAGTTCGTAGCCAGAATGACAAAATTTTGTGGCGCTGTGTTTAAGACTCGTCCTGGAAATAAAAATATCATCATCGCACATTTGTTAAGGATATATCAGGGCTTCCAACGACGTTGCTCGGTATATTTTTCATAAGGCATCGGTGATGGCCAGGTAATTAACTCTATCACGCTGCCCCACGGCGTTTTACCGTAACAAAAGGCATTGCCTTGACCCTGTTCGGCGGGGAAGGATAGCGCCTTAGGTCGGGTGAACATCTCCCCACCCGCCGCGGTGAAGCGGGAGATAGCCTCTGTAATATCATCGGTATACACAGCGAAGTGCTGCAGACCAAAGTCGCTCGGCCTGGCCGGGGCTTGCTGCTGGGGGCCATGCATTTCGAAGAGCTCAATCCCCGGCCCATGTGGCAGGGCCAGCATCCGAATGGCCCGTATTTCTGTACCCGGGAATAGCCTTAGTGTCTCCGCTTGAGCCTCAGGGTCAATATTATTGTCCCCCGGCTCTACGGAACAATATATTATCCTGGTATCAAAGGCCTGCTCGAAAAATAGCGTGGCTTGATCAATGTCCGGGACGGTTATACCAATATGGTCGATACCTCTGACAGGTGGTTGCATGTTTTTCTCCTTGTTGAAATATCAATATAGCAGGCGAGTATTTGCGCACAGGCATGAGATTTTTCCTTCTTTGCCGCAAAGCGACATTGCTCTTCTATACTTACTCCTTTCTATGCCAAAAGGAGAGCAAGCATGACGATTTACAAGCACGGTTCGGCGCACTGGTCAGGCGATATCAAACGCGGTAAGGGGACGGTTTCTACTGAAAGTGGCGTTCTTAACCAGCAACCTTATGGCTTCAATACCCGCTTTGAAGGTGAGAAAGGGACCAATCCCGAAGAGTTGATTGGTGCGGCGCATGCAGCCTGTTTCTCAATGGCGCTGTCGCTGATGCTGGGGGAGGCGGGCTATACCGCCGATTCCATTGACACCAAAGCGGTGGTCTCGCTGGATAAAACCGATAGCGGCTTTGCCATCAGCAAAGTGGCGCTGGAGAGCAAAGTCACGGTTCCGGGGATTGACCCGCAGCAGTTTGACGGGGTGATCCAGAAAGCCAAAGCCGGATGCCCGGTGTCCCAGGTGTTGAACGCGGAAATCACGCTCGACTATACCCTGAACTGATCCCGATGCCGGGCGCTTACGTCCGGCTAACCCTTCACCGCCTGCGGAAAGATCTCCGCAAGCCATGCGATAAACACCCTGAGGCGATGCGTCACATGCCGGTTTTGCGGATAAACCACGTAAAACGGATACTGTGGCGGTCGCCATTTTTGCAGAATTTCCACCAGCGTTCCCGCCTCAAGTAATGCTCCAACAGAATAACGAAACGTCTGGATAATACCCATCCCGGCCACCGCTGCTGCCAGATGAGCGTTGCTTTCGTTGACCCCGATATGGTGCTGCAGGCTGATTTCGCGGGTTTCCTGATCCCAGTTAAAGCGAAAGGGCACGGCGCGCCCGCTCACCGGGGAGAGATAACTCACCAGCTTATGGCCGTTTCGTAACGCTTCCGGATAGTCGGGTATACCGTGCTGTTTCAGGTAGGCCGGGGTGGCGCAGGTAACCATCTCTGCATTGCCGATATGCCGGGCGATCAGGGAAGAGTCCTCCAGCGCACCGCCGCGGATCACGCAGTCCACGTTGCCGCTGATTAAATCCACCGGGCGGTCGGATACGCCCAGGTCGATGCGGATGTCGGGATAACGTCGCATAAAGTCCGGCAGCGCCGGGATCAGTACATCACGCGCCGTCGAGCCGCCCACGTCAATACGCAAATGCCCCTGCGGATGCCGGGTTGCCGCGCTGAACGCGGTGTCGATATCCTCGATATCAATCAGCACCCGGCGGGCTTTCTGGTAATAGTCCTCTCCTTCCGGCGTTGTCGTTACCCGCCGGGTAGTGCGCTGGAGCAGCTGCACGCCAAGATGAGCCTCCAGCGCCAGCACCCGCTTGCTAAGTGTGGCGATCGGCATGTTCAGGGAGTCTGCCGCCCGGGTAAAACTGCCGGTTTCGACCACGCGGGTAAAGGCGCGCATCGCCATAAGTTGGTCCATAGAAAGGCGCTCATCAACGCGGGATTATTCCCGCAGGGAAAAAGTGATTTCCATTTTTGCTGATTTTTCACTAATCCAGCAAGCGATAGAGTGCGTTCAACCCTCATAACGTGGAAGGAACAGCAAATGAACGCAGCATTAACAGGTAAAGTCGCGCTGGTCACCGGCGGCACTAGCGGTATTGGTCTGGCAACGGCGAAAGAGCTGATGACCCAGGGTGCGAAGGTGTACATCACCGGTCGCCGTCAGGTGGAGCTGGATAACGCCGTGGCGAGTCTGGGCGGGCGGGTGATTGGCATTCGCGCCGATGCTTCACAGCTTACCGATCTCGATACGGTGTACGCCCAGATCACCGAACAGTCCGGGCGACTGGACGTGCTGTTCGCCAACGCGGGTGGCGGCGATATGCAGCCCCTGGGGGCGATCAGCGAGGAACATTTTGACCGTATTTTTGCCACTAACGTTCGCGGCGTGGTGTTTACCGTGCAGAAGGCGCTGCCGCTGCTGACCGCCGGGTCGTCGGTGATCCTCACCGGCTCCACGGTCTCGGTTAAAGGTACCGCCAACTTCAGCGTGTACAGCGCCAGTAAAGCCGCCGTCAGAAACTTTGCCCGCTCGTGGGCGCTGGATCTGCAGGGGCGCGGTATCCGGGTGAACGTGGTCAGTCCGGGTCCGATCAAAACACCGGGGCTTGGGGATCTGGTGCCGGAGGGGCAGCGTCAGGGGTTGTTCGATGCGTTAGCCGCGCAGGTCCCGCTGGGGCGCATTGGTGAGCCAGAAGAGGTGGGTAAAGTCGTGGCGTTCCTCGCCTCCGATGCTGCCAGCTTTATCAACGCCGCCGAGCTGTTTGTGGATGGCGGGATGGCGCAGATTTAGCGTTGATAGAGCAGCGTGAGATTGCCGCCGAGGCGGCGATCCTCCAGCGGACGATGAGTATTCAGGCGTGACAGTGTCACTGCACTGCACCGGCTCATCGCGCACCAGGGTTCCAGCCACGCCAGATGGGTGTCGTCTTCGCGCAAAACATACTCCGCCAGGCGCGCCAGCGCGCCGTTATTTTCCGCCATCACGTCTACCTGATTCGCCCCGGCAAAGCTGGCGATCATCACCAGCGGTTGCAGGGCATAGTTGTGATAGGCCCGCGCCCGCTCACCGCGTTTTTGCTCGTTTGCCAGCGTGCCGTCGGCGGCGATCTGCCCGGCAGCAATACGGTACTCTTTTAACGACCACGCAAACAGATCCCGCCGGTCAAGCGCCACGGCGGTGGCCATCACCGCCCATGCCGCCCAGTAGCTGTGGTTATTGGTACTTTTGAGCGGCAGGCCGTCCCACTCCAGAACCACCCGATCTGCCAGCTGGCCCAGCCAGCGCTCGGTCGCCTGCTGTCCGTGCAGCGGCGAGTCGGGCATAAACTTCAGCTCCAGCCAGCTGCTGGCAAGGGTAGCCAGCGCCCACTTGCGCATCGCGCGCCCGGTGTGGCTGGTTTCCAAAGAGAGCAACGCCCCGGCGTTGGCCCAGGCGGCGTATCCGGCCAACAGACAGTTTAAGGTGTGCGGGTCACCGCTCTGCTTATAGCGCCAGGTCATCTCTGCGATGCCGCGCTCAAAGCCGACAATCGGTTTTGTCGCCGAGCGAAAGGCCTTCTCCGCATCGGGGTTCAGGGTGGCACGTGCGCTGTCCGAACCCTCATATTTACTGCGTAACGTCAGCGGGTCGGTATAAGGCGCGGGCAGGGTAACGCAACCTCCCGACGCCGTCTGCGGCACCGGCTGGCTAAAACCGGACGGTGGCACCAGCGGGGCTGCCTGGGCATAAACCGGGAGGCACAGCAGAAGCACGATCCTGAAGGGGGTAGTGGATGTGATACATTCACCTCGATTATTATGAGCTAAAACGCAGTTTTAACATTTTCTCGCCTTAATACTATTAGTCTGCAATTGTCTTTTATGCTAAACAATCAGTTATAAGTTTACATATTGGTTCGGGAACAATTGCTGTGCTCACTACGCTCATCTATAAAAGCCAGTTAAATTCATCCTGTGAATCTTTTTCCCTGACATCACTTGTTGAATCCGCAAAGATTCGCAATGCCGGGCGCAACATTACCGGCATTTTGCTGTTTAACGGCGTCGATTTTCTGCAGATCCTCGAAGGGGCGGAAGAGGATATCAATAAACTGTTCGCCACCATCCGGACAGACCAACGCCATATCAATGTTGTGGAACTGATGCGCGACTACGGTCCGCGCAGACGCTTCGAAAATGTCGGAATGCTGCTGTTCGATCTTTGCATCGACACGCCGGATTCGGTGCTGTCTACCGTGCTGCGTTACAGCAAGCTGGAGCGTTATCTGACGGCAGAAGACAAAGTGTTCAAGTTTATTCGCTCATTTATCACCCGACAGAAGCAACCAGTGGCCCGCGCAACGCTGCACCCGGGCAGCTGGATTCTCGCCCCGGAGCATGCCCCTTTTGGCAAAGCCATCCCCGAACTTATCGACAATCAGCCCTGTCAGTTTGCGCTCCAGCCCATTGTTGAGCCTTCGGAAGGTAAAATCTCCTCTCTGGAGGCGCTGATCCGTGGCAATGACGGGGGCAGCCCGGAGCATTTTTTTAACGCCATCGATCAGGATAAAGTGTACGAAGTGGATCTGCAGACTAAGGCCTACGCCTTTGCGCTGGCAGAGAAAATAGGCATTGGCGATCATAAAATTGCCATCAACCTGCTGCCCATGTCGCTGGTCAACGTGCCCGACGCGGTTGATTTTCTGATGGATAATATCCTTGCCCACGGATTGCTGCCCGAGCAGGTGGTCATTGAAGTCACCGAAAACGAAATGATCTCCGGCTTTAACCAGTTTAACAGCGCCATCAAGCAGCTGCGCGCGGCGGGCATTGGCCTTGCGATTGACGATTTTGGCTCGGGCTATGCCGGACTGTCGCTGCTGACACGCTTTCAGCCGGACAAGCTTAAAATCGACCGCGAAATCATCAGCGATATCCACCTCAGCGGGCCGAAGCAGGCCATTGTGAAGTCGATCATCAGCTGCTGTACCGATCTGGAGATTGCGCTGGTGGCAGAAGGCATCGAACGCATTGAAGAGTGGTGCTGGCTGGAGTCCGCAGGCATCAAACGCTTTCAGGGATTTTTGTTCTCCCGCCCGCAGTTAAACGGCGTGGGGGATATTCACTGGCCACAGCCAGCCGCCAGTGGGCATCTCGCGTTCTAAATCTGTGGCAAACAGATTAGCGCCGCTGTTAGGTGATTGATGCACAAAGCAGCATTTATCACCTAATTAACGGATATTACTGGAGTGTAATCATTTAATTGGCCTGCTAATCGACAAATAACTTTCATTCAACAATGTGCTACCCCTGCCGATAATGCCTCAGACCGTTTTGATTCTGAGGTAATTATGTCGTTAAAAAAGTCGTCCCTTGCCGTCCTGTTTGCGTTGTTATTTTTCTTTGTTGCCAGTGCTGCGACCAACGTCTGGCTGGTGATTAAGAGCAATGAATCCCTGGATAATGTGAATAAAGAGATCCAGGTTGTGCTGTCAATCATCGACCCTATTAACCACAGCCGGACCCTGCGCGTGCGGGTAATGGAATATATGAAGCAGGCGGAAGGCGGCGAGACGGCCGACCTCACGCAGAAGCTGGCAGACGTTAAGCTGGCGCTGTCCAAAGCGGATGATGCGTTTGCGGCCTTTAACGCCGCGCCGCGCCTGGCGGACGAAGCACCGCTGGTCAAAAACTATGGTGACGCCTGGCTGAATTACCGCGACCAGGGGCTGGTACCGCTGATTGACGCGGCAGCGGCCCACGACGCCGCGAAATTCGATGCGCTTATCCCACAGATCTCCCGCCTCGACCGTCAGTACGAAATCGTGCTCGACCAGGTGCTTTCCATTCATCAGAAATATGCCAAAAGCCTGAATGAAGATGCCCGCGACCACTTTACCTCGGGCCTGGCAATCATTGCCGCCTTTGCGGCGCTGTTTGTGGTGGTGATCGTTGCGGTCAATTGGCTGATGACGCGCTTTGTCTTTACGCCGATTCAACTCGCACGCGAACACTGCAGCCAGATTGCTGCCGGTAAGCTGACCGAAACGGTGCCGCTGAAAGACGGTTCCCGCAATGAAATTGACCAGCTGATGGGGTCGATGGAGCAGATGCGTCTGGCCCTGCTGGAGACCATCTCTCAGGTGCGTGAAGCCTGCCGTACCGTGAATCACGCTTCGCAGGAGATTGCCTCCGGCAATATCGACCTGGCCTCGCGTACTGAACAGCAGGCGTCTGCCCTGACGGAAACCGCCGCCAGTATGGAACAGCTGAGCGCTACCGTCGCCAATAACACCGAGAACGTGCATCAGGCCGGGAAACTGGTGCAGGATGCGGTGAACAACGCGCGCACCGGCGAGTCGGTGACCCGCGAAGTGATTGATACCATGAACACCATTGCGGCTAACTCCCAGCGTATTGAAGACATCACCAGCGTGATTAACAGCATCGCCTTCCAGACCAATATTCTGGCGCTGAACGCCGCCGTTGAGGCCGCGCGTGCCGGTAATCAGGGGCGGGGTTTTGCGGTGGTCGCCACCGAAGTGCGGACCTTGGCGCAGAAAAGCGCCGTCGCGGCGAAGGATATTGAAAACCTGATTGCCCAGTCGGTCTCGAGCGTGAAAAACGGTTCACAACTGGTCAATCGCTCTGGCGAGGTGATCAATGCGATCATCACCTCGGTGAATAAAGTGAATGCGTTGATGGAGCAGATCGCCGTGGCGTCGGAAGAGCAGAGCCGCGGGATTGGTCAGGTTGGGCAGGCGGTAACGGAGATGGACGGCGTGACCCAACAAAACGCCGCGCTGGTGCAGGAGTCTGCGGCCGCAGCCGCCTCGCTGGAAGAACAGGCGAGGCATTTGACGCAAAGTATCTCCAGCTTCAGATTGCCGGAACCGGCGTAACGATTTACACGGACAGTTCCCTCTCTCTTGAGGTTTAGGGTGAGGGGGAACCTGCTGCTCAGGTGGCGGTTCCGTCCACTTTACCGAATTCTTGCCAGAGTAAACGACTTCGCGGTAACTCCCCCCTCTGTGACGCTGTCACATCACGTTGACTATCCTGGTCTATGCTTGTTATTCGCGCGCGGTTTACCGCCGACGCACTTTCTCTTTTTCCCTCAGCGTAGCGCTATACGTTAAGCAACCCGAGGCAGTACGGGTAAGACGAGGTGATGGAATGACGGCAAAAACGATGAAGTATTGGGGATGTGAATACTCAGACAGCGGCGAAACGTGCTTTCGCCTGTGGGCAAGCGGGCAGCAGCAGGTTTCGCTGCAATTAAAGGGGGATGCGTCGCCCATGAACCCGACCGACAGCGGTGGGTTTGCGCTGACCGTCGCGAACGTGGCCCCCGGTTCACCTTATCGCTTTATCCTCTCTGACGGCACAGCGGTGCCTGACCCGGCATCCCGCGCTCAGCAGGGGGATGTGAACGGGCCTTCACTCGTGACCGACCCGAAGGGATACGCCTGGCAGCATACCGGCTGGCAGGGGCGCGCCTGGGAAGAGAGCGTGATTTACGAACTGCATATCGGCACCTTTACCCCGGAAGGCACCTTTCGTGCCGCCACGGATAAGCTGCGGTATCTGGCTGAGCTCGGGATCACCGTTATTGAGCTGATGCCCGTCTCGCAGGCAGGCGGTAAGCGCGGCTGGGGCTATGACGGCGTGCTGCTGTATGCCCCGCACAGTGCTTACGGCACGCCGGATGAGCTGAAAGCCTTTGTCGATACGGCCCACGGACTGGGGCTGTCGGTGGTTCTCGATATTGTGCTCAATCATTTTGGGCCGGAGGGTAACTATCTCCCACGGCTGGCCCCGGACTTCTTCCATCCGGAGCGGATGACCCCGTGGGGCAACGGCATCGCTTACGATCTCGATCCGGTGCGGGAGTACATTACCGATGCGCCGCTGTTCTGGCTCACAGAGTATCACCTCGACGGTCTGCGTTTTGATGCCATCGACCAGGTCAAAGACAGTGCCGACACCCACGTGCTGATTGAAATCGCCGAGCGTATCCGCCGTGAAATCACCGACAGACCGGTGCATCTCACCACCGAAGACAGTCGTAACGTGGTGTTTCTGCATCCACGCGAGGAGGATGGCTCCGCGCCGCTGTTCACCGCCGAATGGAACGACGATCTGCATAACGCCGTGCATGTCATGGTCACCGGCGAGACCCACGCCTGGCATCAGGATTTTGCTGAGCACCCCGAGAAATGGGTGGCGAGGGCGCTGACAGAAGGATTTGCCTACCAGGGCGAGCGTTCCCCGCAGACGTGCGAACGTCGCGGAGTCGACAGTCGCGATCAGCCCCCGGTGGCATTTGTCGATTTTATCCAGAATCACGATCAGGTGGGCAACCGCGCCCAGGGTGACCGGCTGATTAGCCTCGTTGGAGAGGCGCGCACCCAGGTGCTGTTGGCCGCGCTGCTGCTGTCGCCGCATATTCCGCTGCTGTTTATGGGCGAAGAGTATGGTGAAACCCAGCCGTTCCTCTTTTTTACCGATTTCCAAGGAGATCTGGCGCGCGCGGTGCGTGAAGGACGAGCCCGTGAGTTTGCCGATCATGACGAAACGGTGCCCGATCCCAACGCACCTGAAACCTTCCAGCGCTCGAAGCTCGACTGGGACAAACTCAACCAACCCGCCGGTCAGCACTGGCTGCACTTCACTCAGCAACTGCTTCGTCTGCGTCAGCAGGCGATTGTCCCGCTGCTGGCAACCGCGCGTGGCGGCACCGGCAAGGTGCTGAAAACGGCGCCCGGCTGCGTGGTAGTGAGCTGGACTTTCCCACAGGGCACGCTGTCCCTGGCGCTGAATACCAGCGATCGGCGCGAAACCTTGCCCTTTCTTGCGGGGGAAACCCTGTTTGCCTGGCCTGAGGCCCGCACTGAACTGCTTCCTGACACCCTTATTGTGCGATTTGCACAGGGAGAGACCCCCTGATGATCCCTACCGCAACATGGCGTATTCAGTTTCGTAATGGTATGACGTTCGATCGTGCCGCCAGTCTGGTGCCTTATCTGCAGCAGCTCGGGATAAGCCACCTGTATGCCTCACCCATTTTTACCGCCGCCAGCGGCTCTACACACGGCTATGACGTGACCGACGTGAACGAGATCGACCCGGCCATTGGTGGACGGGCCGGGTTTGAGCGGATGGTCAGCGCCCTTAAAAGCGCCGGACTGGGGTTGATCCTCGATATTGTGCCGAACCATATGTCCACTTCGCTGGAGAACGCCTGGTGGCGGGATGTGATTGAGCACGGCGAGAACAGCCGCTTTGCCCGCCATTTTGATATCGACTGGTCGCGGCGGCTGACCTTACCGTTTCTCGGCGATGACGTAGAGGTGGCGCTGGAGAAGGGCGAACTTAGCGTGCAGCGCGATCCCAATACCGGCAAACCCGCGCTGGCGTATTTCGACAATTATTACCCGTTAACCCCCGACAGCTGGGTAGGACGAGAGGATGACGTGCTGGGGCTGTGCGACCCGGCGGCCCTTGCACAACTGCATGACCAGCAGCCGTATCGCCTGACCAGCTGGCGCGATGCCCCGCGCGATCTCTCCTGGCGGCGCTTCTTTGAGATAACGGGTCTTGTCGGCGTACGCGTCGAGGACGAGGCGGTGTTTGACGACAGCCATGCGCTGATTCTCGCCCTGGTGCGCTCGGGGGCGGTGGACGGCCTGCGCATCGATCATGTGGACGGTCTGGCCGACCCGCGCGGCTATCTGCAGCGTCTGCGCCAGCAGGCGGGAAAGGATTGTTACATCACGGTAGAGAAGATCCTCGGTAAAGGGGAGCATCTCCCGACCGACTGGCCGATATCCGGCACCACCGGGTATGAGTTTATTGCCTCGCTCTCTGAAGTGCTGGTGGATGACGAGCGCATCGGCGCCCTGCGTCAGGCCTATGATGAGGTGATGGGCCAACCGGTGGATATGCGCGCCGAGCTGCGCGCGGCCCGGCTGCTGATGGTGGAGCGTAACTTTGAAGGGGAATTTAATACCCTGCTGCAGCTGGCATTGACGGTTGGACAGGGCGAAATCGAAGAAGACGTGCTGCGGCTGGCGCTGCGGGAGCTGCTGGTGGCCTTCCCGGTGTATCGCACCTACGGCACGGCGCAGGGGCTGTCGGAGGCCGATCGGCAGCTGCTGCACAGCGTGGTGGCGAAGGTCAGCGCGGACCCGGCAGCGCTGGCGCTGCTGACCCGTATCCTGACGGGTGAGGTGGTTGATACCGACAACGCAACGGCGTTCCGTACCCGCTTCCAGCAACTGACCGGGCCGCTGATGGCCAAGTCGGTCGAAGATACGCTCTTTTTCCGTCAGCACATGGGCCTGGCCCTGAACGAAGTGGGTGCCGAGCCGGTGCCGCGCGGCTTTTCCCTGACCCGTTTCCATAGCGAGATGGCGACCCGCCGCGACCGTCAGCCGGATGCGCTCTCCGGCACCTCGACCCACGATACCAAACGCGGGGAAGACGCCCGCGCCCGGCTGTACACCCTGACCGAAGCCCCGCAAATCTGGGCCGAGTGCGTGGCCCGCTGGCAGCAGATGAACCAGACCCACGTCCGCTTTCTGAATGACGGAACCGCACCGCGTGCGGCCGATACCTGGATGCTGTATCAGGCCCTGGCGGGTGTCTGGCCACCGCACCTCGACCCGCAGGATCCGGTGGGGCTGAAAGCCCTTGAGGAACGGTTCCTGGAATTTGTCGAGAAAGCCCTGCGCGAAGCCAAGGTGCGCACCGACTGGGTCGACAGCAACGAAGCCTATGAAACGGTGGTCCTGGCCTACGCCGCCCATCTGCTGTCGCCCGATAATCAGCTGTTCTTACAGGATTTTTGCACCGCACTGCGGCCATTTATTCTCAGCGGGCTGGTCAACAGCCTGAGTCAGACGGTGATCAAACTCACCGCCCCCGGCGTGCCGGATATTTATCAGGGCAGTGAGGGGCTCAACTTTAGCCTGGTTGACCCGGATAACCGCCGGGAACCGGATTACGCCCGACTCGCGCAGCAGCTTAGCGTGAAACCCGCAGGTATTGCCAGCTGGCTGGACGGGCAACTCAAGCAGTCGGTGATTGCCACTCTGCTGCAGCTGCGTCAGCAGAAACCAGCGCTGTTCCGCCTGGGGAGCTATACGGCGCTGATCACCACCGGCGAGCAGGCGGATAAAGCTATCGCCTATGCCCGGATTGATGACGGTGATGCGTTGATCGTAGTGGCGCCACGTCTGGCCTTTGATGCGGCCCACGACGCGTTCCCGGTCAGCGGGGCGGCCCTGTGGGCACAAACCGACGTGATCCTGCCTGCGGGCCTGGCGAACCGTCGCTACCGGGACTGCTTCAGCGGTGAGATCCTGTTATTAAATGAAAGCCTGCAACTCGCGACGACGCGGGACTGCTGGCGGGTTTTACTTGCCTGTGACTGATTTTGGCAAGACCACTTTTTTGCGTTCGAGGGAGAGACTATGGCAAATGATAAACGCTATGAGATCCGGGCAGGCTACAGCCATCAGCTCGGGGCTAACTACGACGGTAAAGGGGTTAACTTTGCGCTGTTTTCGGCTCACGCCGAGCGCGTGGAGTTATGTCTGTACGATCCAAGCGGCAAAACCGAGATTGCTCGTCTGGAGCTGCCGGAATATACCCACGAGGTCTGGCACGGCTATGTCCCGGATCTGAAACCCGGCGCTCTGTATGGCTATCGGGTCTACGGGCCTTACGATCCTGAAAATGGTCATCGCTTTAATCATCACAAGCTGTTGATTGACCCCTATGCCCGGGATCTGGTGGGCGATCTGCGCTGGAACGATGCCCATTTTGCCTGGCAGTTGGGGCATGAAGACAAAGACCTCAGCTTTGATACCCGCGACAGTGCGCCGTTCACACCTAAGTGTCGGGTGATTGATCCCACCGTGTTCGACGGGCAGGACCCGCATCGCCCCGCAGTGCCGTGGTCCAGTACCATCCTGTATGAAACTCACGTGAAGGGTTTTACCCAGCTTAACCCGGCCATTCCTGCAGAACTTCGTGGCACCTATGAAGGGTTGGGACATAAAGCGGCGGTGGATTACATCAAAAGCCTCGGCATTACCTCGGTGGAGCTACTCCCGGTGCATGCCTTCCCTGACGATCAGCATCTGCTGGATAAGGGGCTGAAAAATTACTGGGGTTACAACACGCTCAGCTTCTTTTCGCTGGCCTCGCGCTACTGCGGACCGCAGGGGATTCAGGGTTTTCGGGAGATGGTGCGGGCCTTTCACGATGCCGGTATCGAAGTGATCCTCGACGTGGTCTATAACCACACCGCCGAGGGCAACGAGCTGGGACCGACCCTGTCGTTCAAAGGGATCGATAACTTTTCCTATTACCGCACCATCGTCGATCAGCACCGTTATTATGTGAACGATACCGGAACCGGTAATACGGTAAATACCTCCCATCCCCGGGTGCTGCAGATGGTGATGGATTCGCTGCGCTACTGGGCGCAATCAATGCACATTGATGGCTTCCGTTTTGACCTGGGGACCATTCTGGGACGGGAGCCGGAAGGGTTCACTCAGCGTAGCGGCTTCTTTGACGCTATGATGCAGGATCCGGTGCTCTCCAAACTGAAACTGATTGGCGAGCCGTGGGATATCGGCCCCGGAGGCTATCAGGTGGGCGGCTTCCCGCCGGGGTGGGGCGAGTGGAACGACAAGTATCGTGATACCGTGCGTGAATACTGGCGGGGCGATAACGTCTCATCTGACTTTGCCGCCCGGCTGCTGGGTTCCGGCGATCTGTACGACCTGCGTGGTCGACGGCCCTGGTCCAGTATCAACTTTATTACCGCCCACGACGGTTTTACCCTCAACGACCTGGTTTCGTTTAACGAGAAGCATAACGACGCTAATCTCGACAATAACACCGACGGGCACAACGATAACCGGTCATCGAATTACGGCGTGGAAGGCCCGACAGACGACGAGCAGATTAACGCGATAAGAGAGCAGCAGAAGCGCAATCTGCTCACCACGCTGTTCTTTTCCCACGGTACGCCGATGCTGCTGGCGGGCGATGAGTTTGGTCGCAGCCAGCAGGGGAACAATAATGTCTACTGTCAGGATAGCGAGATCAGCTGGGTTCACTGGGAAAATCTGCCCGAGAGCGCCGACGCGCTGCGCAAATTTACCCGTCAGCTGATTCATCTGCGCACCACCCAGCCGTTACTGCGCCGCGAGAGCTGGCGAGACGGGATGGAGATCCACTGGTTTAATGCCGGAGGAGGAGCGCAGCAGCCGGAAGACTGGGAGGCGGGGGCGACGCTGGGACTGTATATCAGTCGCCCGGACCTGAAAATCCAGGAAGGACTCTGGCACGACGTACTGTTGCTGATCAACCCCGCCAACAGTCCGGTACCCTTTAGTCTGCCGCAGCACGGCGAGGGAGGATGGACGCTGGCGCTGAGCACCGCTGTGGATGATGATCACCCCCACAAGGTCCCGCAGGAGGCGGTGTTTGACTTAGCGGGCCGCAGTATCGCGCTGTTCAGGCGGCCTTAACCTCAGGTTACTTGTCGGCCCGTGCTCTGGCCCACGGGCTGGTGGCGTCTTCGTCATCTGCCGCCGGAGCCGGGTCGTCGAGGGAGTCCAGATACAGGGCTTCAACCTCGGCGCGGGCCCACGGCGTGCGGCGCAGGAACTTGAGGCTGGATTTCACGCTCGGGTCGCTGTTAAAGCAGTTGATTTTAATGATCTTACCCAGCCCGGCCCAACCGTAGCGCGCCACCAGGGCCGTGACCTGCATCTCGAGGGTAACGCCGTGGAGAGGATCTTTCGAAGGTTGAGTCGTCATAGGCATCCGATTGTTATCTGGCAAGGGGAGAAAGCGGGGAAGGTTACAAGAAATCCTGGGGGGCAGCAAGCGCCTGCATCGCTGAATACAGGCGCCTGAATGCGGAATTTACGACCCCCAGCGGCTTCGCAGATAGCGCACTGCTTCCTGTGTCTGGGGCTGATTAAGGTTATCTTCCCGGAACAGGATCGTGCCGTCGATCTGCGGTTCTGACTCGTTCAAATCCAGCTGCTTTTTCAATTCCGGCACGCCGCCTTTCACCGTCCAGTCCGGTTCTTTGCTGGACGGTTCTCCCACCTTGTACAGCGCCACGCCAATATAGAGCCGCGTTTGGGTCGGCTTGACCACCTCGGCCCACCATTTTGCCAGCACATTGTAACGCGCGGCATCGCGGGCAAACGGCCAGTACAGCTGCGGGGCGATATAGTCCAGCAACCCTTGCTGCACCCAGCGCCGGGTATCGGCGAAGGACTCATCATAAGCCGCCGCGCCACGGGTATCGGATCCGGCTGGATCATGCGAACGGTTACGCCAGACGCCTGCCGGGCTCACGCCAAACTCCACGTTCGGGTTGATCTGCTTAATGGTCCGCGACACCTGGGCAATCAGCTGCTGGGTGTTATTGCGCCGCCAGTCAGCCTTCGAGGCAAAACCCTGACCGTACTGCCGCCAGGTGGCGTTGTCATTAAGCGCAGAGCCTGCGGATTCGGCATAGAAATAGTCATCAAACTGCACGCCGTCCACCGGATAACGCGACACCACTTCCGCCACGATACTGGCAATCCAGTCCCGCGCCTCGGGAATACCCGGGTCGAGCACATAGCGATCGCCGGCAGTGCGGATCCAGTCGCGGTGCAGAACGAACACGCTGGCAGGGTTGAGCGACAGGGTACGGTTCAGCTCCGCCACTGTGCCAGGGCGGGTATTGGTCGAGACGCGGTAAGGGTTAAACCACGCGTGAACCTTCATCCCGCGCTTGTGCGCTTCATCGAGCATAAACTGCAGCGGATCGTAACCCGGATCCTGACCAATTTTGCCGGTCAGCATATCCGACCAGGGCAGTATTCGTGAGGGCCACAGGGCGGTGCCGTCAGGTTTGACCTGGAAAAACACGGTATTGATTCCGAGGCTTTTCAGGTTATCCAGCTTATCGGTCAGGGCTTTTTGCTGCTGCTGGATACGCGACGCGGGGCTGTCACCATTCACCGACGAGACCGGCGGCCAGTCGAGACGCGACACGGTCGCCAGCCAGACGCCGCGCACCGGTTCATTGTGCTGCGGCTTTTGCACCAGCGGCTGTTTAGCGACCGGCGGCAGAGGCGTCACCAGCGATTTTGGGGGCGTAGAGCTGCAGCTGGCCAGTAAAAACGCCCAGGCGACAAGTATGCTCGAGCGTTTGAGGTGTTGTGCTACAGGCTGAAAACGGCGTGAACGGGCGATGATAGGCTCCAGTTTATGGGTAGTCGCCGGGAACGCTTATTCTCTTATTATTCGGGGGTAAGTCAATCACAGAGAGCGTGCTAAGGTTACGACGAGTAAAGGGAGTCCATCGCACATGACTGAACGGGGAAAGCAGATGTCCAGAGCATTACTGATTATCGATATGCAGAAGTTTGTGGAAGACCGGATCAATAAAGGCGTTCATTTTTATCCTTCTGACGCCATCAGCAATATGACCGCCGTATTAAGCCAGTTCCGTCAGGAGCAGGCGCTGGTGGCCCACGTTGTCCACCAGACGCCCGACGAGGGCAGCGTGCTGCACCAGGATTCGCCTTTCTATCCGGTCCTCAGTGATTTTTCACCTACCCCCGACGAACACGTATTCATTAAGCGGACCTCATCGGCGTTTGCCTCTACCGATCTTAAGCAGTATCTGGATGAGAAGGGGATCTCAGAGGTGGTGGTGATGGGTGCCGTTGCCGGTTTCTGCGTGAATTCTACCGTCAGACATGGGTCAGATCTGGGGCTGAAAATGACGGTGGTTAAGGATGCAGTGTTAAGCTTTGATTTACCGGACGCCCAGCGAGAAGAAAAAAACATTCATGACGTCACGATGAAACTGCTCGAGGCTGGCTTTGCGAGGATGGTTTTCGCTGACGATTGTTAGCACCTGATCCTGAACAGATCAGGTGCTACTGCATTACTGTTTCAGGATCTGCTCAAGCGTAGCCCCAATAGCCAG
>NZ_JBOGBT010000084.1:0-100514 GCF_051656365.1 Silvania sp.
AAACCCTCGCTGGAAAGTGCGGTTAATGAACTGCTGGCGCAAGGCGTGGACCATATCGTGGTGCTGGCGCTCTATCCGCAATACTCCTGTTCCACCGTGGCCGCGGTCTGGGATGAACTGGCGCGCATTCTGGCAACCCGTCGCCGTATTCCTGCTGTGACCTTTATTCGCGACTACGCGGATAACGAAATGTATATCAATGCCCTTGCCAGCAGCGCGCGCGCGTCCTTTGCGAAACACGGCGAGCCGGATTTGCTGCTGCTTTCCTACCACGGTATCCCGCAGCGATTTGCCAATGAAGGGGACGATTATCCGCAGCGCTGTCGCGATACTACGCGTGAGCTGGTATCCGCGCTGGGGCTGCCCCCCGAGAAGGTGATGATGACCTTCCAGTCGCGCTTTGGTCGCGAGCCGTGGTTGACACCTTATACCGATGAAACCCTTAAAATGTTGGGTGAGAAGGGCGTAAAGCATATCCAGGTGATGTCGCCGGGCTTTGCAGCGGACTGTCTGGAAACGCTGGAAGAGATTGCGGTGCAAAACCGGGAATTCTTCCTCGAAGCCGGCGGGACAAAGTACGAGTATATCCCGGCGCTGAACGACGACCCTGAACATATCGAGATGATGGTGTCCCTGGTCACCAACAGCCGCTGATCGCGCGACAGGCCGGATTTGTGCTACCATTTCCGGCCCATCCGTCACTCGTAGCCCAGAACATGAAATTTCCCGGTAAACGCAAATCTAAACACTACTTTCCCGTTAACGCCCGCGATCCGCTGCTGCAACAAATTCAGCCGGAGAATGAGACCAACGCCGCCTGGGTAGTGGGTATCGATCAGACGCTGGTGGATATTGAAGCAAAAGTGGACGATGCGTTTGTCGCACGCTATGGCCTGAGCGCCGGGCACTCACTGGTGATTGAAGACGATGTGGCGGAAGCGCTGTATCAGGAGCTGGTGCGTGAAAACCTCATCACCCATCAGTTTGCCGGTGGCACCATCGGCAATACCATGCACAACTACTCGGTACTGGCTGATGACCGCTCGGTGCTGCTGGGCGTTATGTGCAGCAACATTGAAATTGGCGGCTACGCCTACCGCTATCTGTGCAACACCTCCAGCCGCACGGATCTGAACTACCTGCAGGGCGTGGAAGGGGCAATTGGCCGCTGCTTTACGCTGATCGGTGAATCCGGGGAGCGGACCTTCGCCATCAGCCCGGGCCATATGAACAAGCTGCGCGCCGATAGCATTCCGGAAGAGGTGATTGCCGGTGCCTCAGCGCTGGTGCTGACTTCCTATCTGGTGCGCTGCAAGCCGGGCGAGCCGATGCCGGAAGCGACCATGAAGGCGGTGGAATACGCGAAAAAATACAATGTGCCGGTGGTGCTGACGCTGGGGACGAAATTTGTGATCGCCGATAACCCCGAGTGGTGGCAGGCGTTCCTGAAAGAGCACGTCTCCATTCTGGCAATGAACGAAGAAGAGGCCGAAGCCCTGACCGGGGAGAGCGATCCTCTGCTGGCGTCTGATAAAGCGCTGGACTGGGTCGATCTGGTGCTCTGCACCGCCGGGCCGGTGGGCTTATATATGGCGGGCTTTACCGAAGAAGAAGCCAAACGCAAAACCCAGCACCCGCTGCTGCCAGGTGCCATCGCCGAGTTCAATCAGTTTGAGTTCAGTCGCGCGATGCGCCACAAAGATTGTCAGAATCCGCTGCGCATCTTCTCGCATATCGCCCCGTACATGGGCGGGCCAGAGAAGATCATGAACACCAATGGCGCAGGAGACGGTGCGCTGGCGGCGCTGCTGCACGATATCACCGCGAATGCCTTCCACCGCACCAACGTGCCTAACTCCAGCAAACATACGTTCTCCTGGCTGACCTACTCGTCACTGGCGCAGGTATGCAAATACGCGAACCGCGTGAGTTATCAGGTGCTTAACCAGCACTCGCCGCGCTTAACGCGTGGTCTGCCGGAAAGAGAAGACAGCCTGGAAGAGTCGTACTGGGCCAGGTAAAAGCAAAACGACAACCTCTGGTTGTCGTTTTTAGTGTTTATTCCCTCTCCCGGTGGGAGAGGTCCAGGGTGAGGGCATCAGGCCGCAGAAATTTAACCCGTCACCGCCTCTTCAACCGGCGGTTTCTCCAGCAGCGACAGCATGGTATTGGCAATCTCGCGTTCGCCCATCACCACCTGGTTGGCGCCGCGCTCGATAATGTATTCCACTTCGTCGTCATAATGCGCCCGGGCGATAATCTCCAGGTGCGGGAATTTCTCGCGGGCGGAGACCACAATCTCACCGGCCTCATAGCCATTGGGGATGGTCAGCAGCAGCCAGCGCGCGCAGTTTAGGTGCGCAAGCTCCATAATCTCTTCGTTCGCCGCATTGCCCAGCACTGCACGAACGCCGCGCTCGCGCAGCTCATCCACGCGGGTGCGGGAGGTCTCAATCACCACCAGCGGAATGCCCTGAGCCATTAACTTCTCGCCCAGCAGGCTACCAACCCGGCCAAAGCCGACCAGCAGCGCATGGTTACAAATATCCACCGGGATCTGCTTCTCTTCCTCGATGGCCTCTTCCAGGGTCTGCTCTTCGAGGGTTTCGGTTTTATCGAGGTATTTCTCCAGCAGTGCGAACAGCACCGGGTTGAGCATAATCGACAGGATCGCTCCCGCCAGCACCAGGTTTTGTCCCGCCTGCGGCAGCAGGTTCAGCGCCATCCCCAGTCCGGCGAGGATAAAGGCAAACTCACCAATCTGTGCGAGGCTGGCGGCGATGGTCAGGGCAGTACGCGGCGAGTGGCCGAACAGACGCACCAGGAAAAAGGCCGCGACCGACTTACCGAAGATGATGATCGCCAGCGTGCCAAGCACCGCCAGCGGCTGGTCGATGAGTACCAGCGGGTCGAACAGCATCCCGACGGAGACGAAGAACAGCACCGCAAAGGCGTCGCGCAGCGGTAAGGTGTCGTGTGCAGCGCGGTGGCTGAGTTCAGATTCGTTGAGTACCATCCCGGCAAAGAAGGCGCCCAGGGCGAAGGAGACATCAAACAGCTCGACGGCACCAAAGGCGATACCCAGCGCCAGGGCCAGCACGGCGAGAGTAAACAGCTCGCGTGAGCCGGTGGCGGCGCTGCGGGAGAGGATCCACGGCACCAGGCGACGGCCAACCAGCATCATAATGGCGATAAACGCTACCACTTTACCGATGGTGATGCCCATATCCAGCGCCAGCGTGGCAAAGCCGACGTTGTCTTTTTCGAGCATCCCGGCAACGGCGGGCAGCAACACCAGCGTTAATACCATCACCAGGTCTTCGACGATCAGCCAGCCAATGGCAATCTGCCCGCGCTGGCTGTCTATCAGTTGCCGCTCTTCAAGCGCGCGCAGCAGCACCACGGTACTGGCGGTGGAGAGACACAGCCCGAACACAATACCGGTCATCAGCGGCCAGCCCAGCATTGATGAAAGCGCCATACCCAGCAACGTCGCCACGGCTATCTGGGCGATGGCACCGGGGATGGCGATGGCCTTTACCGCCATCAAATCCTTCAGGGAGAAATGCAAACCGACGCCGAACATCAGCAGGATCACGCCAAGTTCCGCCAGTTCAGGGGCAAGTTTGGTATCAGCAACGAAACCAGGAGTAAACGGACCGGCCAGCACACCTGCTAACAAATAGCCCACCAGAGGGGAAATACGCAGTTTGTTGGCAAGCATGCCGAGTATAAATGCAAGTACAAGTCCACCGACAATGGTGGTGATAAGCGGTGTGGCGTGATGCATTCCGTCTCCTTTCGTTGCTGTGTTGATCCATTTTTGGTTAAAAAACCAAAAAGCCGAGTAATAGTTTATGACAAATCTAATGATTATGTTTATGAATAATTATTGAATTTTGAAGAAAACAGCAATAAGCGTTAAACGGAAGGAGAACAGGACGATTTTTCAGGAAGGGGGCTAAGAAAGGCTTATGGCAGAAGGAAAGGCTGCGGCCAAAGTCAGACTTTGGCCGCGGATAAATCAGGCTTTATGCCGGTTATCAGGCAGGAATATGGTCAACATCCCCAGAAGTGGCAGGAAAGCACAGATTTTGTAGACCAAAAAGATACTGGTATGGTCCGCAACCAGCCCTAACACCGCCGCTCCCAGCCCACCCATGCCGAAGGCGAAACCGAAAAATAGCCCGGAAACCATGCCAATACGGCCCGGTAACAGCTCCTGAGCGTACACCAGGATGGCCGAAAACGCGGATGCGAGGATAAAACCAATGATCACGGTTAAAACCCCCGTCCACCACAGGGTTGCATAGGGTAAAAGCAGCGTAAATGGCGCTACGCCGAGGATAGAGCCCCAAATCACATATTTACGCCCGATCTTATCGCCCAGCGGCCCGCCAATAAACGTCCCGGCGGCAACAGCAAACAGGAACGCAAACAGATGAAACTGCGCGTTTTGTACCGATAATCCGAATTTTTCCATCAGATAAAAGGTGTAATAGCTGCTGATGCTCGCCATATAGAAGTATTTGGAGAAAATGAGCATTAACAGGATGCTAACGGCCAGAATGACCTTGTTGCGCGGCAGCGGATTGATCACCGGAGTCTGGGGTTTACCCTTATTCACCCGGTGTTGAGCGGCGTACCAGCGGCTGATTTGCGCCAGTACCACAATCGCCAGCAGCGCGGCCAGTACAAACCAGGCGACGTTACCTTTGCCGTACGGGGCAATAATCACCGCCGCCAGCAGAGGACCAAGGGAACTGCCGAAGTTACCGCCCACCTGGAACAGAGACTGCGCCAGTCCGTGACGGCCGCCGGACGCCATTCTCGCCACACGGGACGATTCCGGGTGGAAGACGGATGATCCGGTACCGACCAGCGCCGCCGCCACCAGCACCCCTTCAAAGCTTCCCGCCATCGCCAGCAGGATCAGCCCGCTGAGGGTAAAACACATGCCAACAGGCAGCGACCACGGCATCGGATATTTATCCGTCCAGTAGCCCACTACCGGCTGGAGCAATGACGACGCCAGCTGGAAAGTAAGGGTGATCATGCCGATCTGCACAAACGTCAGTGAGAATTCTGACTGCAGCAGCGGGTAGATCGCCAGAATCAGCGACTGGATCATGTCGTTAAGCAGATGCGACAGACTGATCGCGCCGAGAATACCAAATGAGGTGCGCGGCTTCGCAGCCGACACCGGGGGAGTAGATTCACTGATTGCCATAAATACCACGTTAATTGTTATTGGAAGTGCAGGGAGTAATTATTATCCGACTAACATACCTTTCCCCGACATTTGAGGAAAGTCGCAATTCTGAAAAGATATTTGTCTATTCTGGTTACTCATTGTAATTTTTGCGTTTGTCGATGAGTCAGGGAGAGAAGAGATGAAGTTAATGAAGCGTAGCGTTGCGCTGGCAATATTAGCGGCCTGCGGGCTGCTTAGCCTGCCTGCGCAAGCCTGGGAACAAGATAAAACCTATAACATCACCATTTTGCACACTAACGATCATCACGGTCACTTCTGGCGCAGTGAGTATGGCGAGTATGGCCTCTCGGCGCAGAAGACGCTGGTGGACGGGATCCGTAAAGAGGTCGCGGCGAAGGGCGGCAGCGTGCTGTTACTCTCCGGCGGCGACATTAATACCGGTGTGCCGGAGTCCGATCTGCAGGATGCCGAACCCGATTTCCGTGGCATGAACCTGATTGGCTACGATGCGATGGCCGTGGGTAACCATGAGTTTGATAATCCGCTGACCGTATTACGCCAGCAGGAAAAGTGGGCAAAATTCCCGTTCCTCTCCGCCAATATTTACCAGAAAAGTACCGGCGAGCGCTTATTTAAACCCTGGGCCATTTTCAAACGCCAGGATATTAAAATTGCGGTGGTAGGGCTGACCACCGATGACACGGCCAAAATCGGCAACCCGGAATATTTCACCGATATTGAGTTCCGTAAACCGGCGGATGAAGCGAAGCTGGTGATCCAGGAATTGCAGCAGAACGAAAAGCCGGATGTGATTATCGCCACCACCCATATGGGGCATTACGATAATGGCGATCATGGCTCGAACGCGCCGGGGGATGTCGAGATGGCACGCAGCCTGCCAGCGGGCGCGCTGGCGATGATTGTGGGTGGTCACTCACAGGATCCGGTGTGCATGGCGTCGGAAAATAAAAAGCAGGCGGATTACGTGCCAGGCACTCCTTGCGCGCCGGACAAACAGAACGGGATCTGGATTGTGCAGGCGCATGAGTGGGGCAAATACGTGGGACGCGCGGACTTCGAGTTCCGCAACGGCGAGATGAAGCTGGTGAATTACCAGCTGATTCCGGTCAACCTGAAGAAGAAAGTGACCTACGACAACGGGCAGAGCGAGCGCGTGCTCTATACCCCGGAAATCGCCGAAAACCAGCAGATGCTCTCCCTGCTGTCGCCGTTCCAGAACAAAGGTAAAGCGCAGCTGGATGTGAAGATCGGCACCCTGACCGGCAGGCTGGAAGGCGATCGCAGTAAAGTCCGCTTTGTACAGACCAATATGGGCCACCTGCTGCTGGCCGCGCAAATGGCGCGCACTAACGCTGACTTTGCGGTAATGAGCGGCGGCGGTATCCGCGACTCTATCGAGGGCGGGGATATCACCTATAAAGATGTGCTGAAGGTGCAGCCGTTCGGCAACGTGGTGGTGTATGCCGACATGAGCGGGAAAGAGGTGAGCGATTACCTGACGGCGGTGGCGAAGATGAAACCGGACTCCGGGGCCTATCCGCAGTTTGCAAACGTCAGCTTCGTGGCAAAAGAGGGCGTGCTCAACGACCTGAAGATCAAAGGTGAACCGGTTGATCCCGCCAAAACCTACCGCATGGCGACCTTAAGCTTTAACGCCACCGGCGGGGATGGTTATCCGCATCTGGATGACAAACCAGGCTATGTGAATACCGGCTTTATCGATGCCGAGGTGCTGAAGCAATACATCGAGCAGAACTCTCCGCTGGATGTGAATGCCTATGAACCGAAAGGTGAAGTGAGCTGGCAGTAGTGGGGTGAACGCCCGGTAGCGAGACGCTACCGGGCGTTTGATTACTCCCGCCGCGCGATATCCGCGAACTGCGCATCCAGCATTTTTGCCAGATCGCTGGCGGCTAATTCAATGTCCAGCCCGCGCTTGCCACCCGAAATAAAAATGGTGTCAAAGTCCTGAGAGGGCGCATCAATCAGCGTCGGCAGGCGCTTTTTCTGCCCCAGCGGACTGATACCGCCCACCAGATACCCCGTTGTGCGCTGCGCCACCATCGGGTCGGCCATATCCACTTTTTTGGCGCCCAGCGCTTTTGCCACTTTCTTCAAATCCAGCTGACCGGCCACCGGCGTCACCGCCACGGCGAGGTGCTTCATGTCACCATTGACCGCAACCAGTAGCGTTTTGTAAACCTGATCGGCATTCAGTCCCAGCTTGCGCACCACTTCATCACCAAAATTCGTTTCGCTGGGATCGTGGTCGTAGCTGTGGACCCGGAAAGAAATCTTGTTTTTTTCGAGTAATTTAACGGCGGGAGTCATCGCAATCCTTCTTAGCACAGACAATAAACGCCCTAAGCATACGCCTGTGGAGTGGCTAAAAAATAGCACCATCTTGCGCAATAGTGTTGGCAGTGATGGTCACTTTGAGCGACAATCGGCTCAACCGGGGGTCTCCTCCGGCATAATAACAACGATGAAATTCCTCTTTGACGGGCCAATAGAAATATTGGCCGCTTTTTTATCTCAGCAACGACGGCAAATTTCCTTCACCGTACAAATGCAGCGCTCCCACGGCCACCACGTAGCGGCCCGCAGGCAGCGCGTGCAGCGTTGAACACCACGCCTGATTGCGTTCGTGCATTAAGACGTCATACAGCGATTCACTGAACGTTGCCGGCAGCGCCAGCTTATCGACGCTGGGCGGTGCCTCCAGCCACCAGCTCACCATCGTTTGCAGCAGACGGGCGTTGGTATGCCAGTGGGTCAGCGTATCTTCCAGTAACAATAATCCATCGTTCGGCATCTGGCGCAGCAGGGCAATCTGGCTGTCGGACCCTTCGAGCTCAATAACCGGCAACTGCTGCGCGCGTGCGGCGTTCAACAGCTGATAGTCGATCCCGAATTCACCACGCAATCCCAGACGCTGCGCCTGAGTGGCCTGCAACACCATTGCGATTTGCCATAGCGGCTGACTCTCCAGCATTGAGAGCGGTAATCCCAGTTCGTCGGCGAACCGCTCCAGTTCAGTCAGTTGCGCAGGGTTGAGACGTTCATTCAGCGGAGGCGGGATAGCAAGGCCAGCGAAAGGCGATTCGTCGCCGGAGATATCTGCCTCGACGATCAGCGCATCCGCCCCGCGCAGCCGGGTGATAAGACCGGGCGGCAGGGGAGACATATCGCGCGTGCCCATATGGATACTGCCCACCAGGTGCAGATGCTGCCCGCCAGGCAGGGAGATATCGAGCCCCGGCCAGGCATAGCGGCGGGGAAACAGGGCGCGAAACGCTATTTTTAGACGATGAAACAAACTCATACGCGCTCCGTGAAGGGAAAAATTCATGCTAGCGCGTGGGGGGGCGGGGTGCAAGACGTCCTTGTCTGCGATAAAAGGCTAGGCTTTGGGCTTAAAACGCAGCAGGCGGTTGGCATTGCTCACCACGGTGATGGAGGAAAGCGCCATCGCTGCACCTGCCACCACCGGGTTCAGCAGCGTGCCGGTCAGCGGCCATAAGATCCCGGCGGCAACAGGGATCCCAATCGCGTTATAGATAAAAGCCCCCAGCAGGTTCTGCTTCATATTGCGCAGGGTCGCTTTCGAGATCGCGAGTGCGTCGGCAACGCCCGTCAGGCTGTGGCGCATCAGGGTGATCGCCGCCGTTTCGATGGCGACATCGCTGCCGCCGCCCATCGCAATTCCCACTTCTGCCTGTGCCAGCGCCGGGGCATCGTTAATGCCGTCACCGATCATCGCCACCCGGCGACCTTCGCCCTGCAGCTTCATAATGGCCTCGGCTTTGCCGTCCGGCAGCACGCCCGCAATCACCTCGTCAATACCGGCCTCTTTAGCGATGGCCTGTGCAGTAATGGCGTTGTCGCCGGTGAGCATCACCAGTCGATAGCCCGCGCGGTGCAGACGCTGTAGTGCGACGACGCTGTCCTCACGCAGCGGATCGCGAACAGCAAACAGCGCGGCAGCCTGGCCGTCAATTGCCAGTAGCACCGGGGTAGCTCCCCGAGCGGCCCAGGTGTGTAAAGAGTCATCCAGCGCGCGGGTATCAATGCCGTTTTCGGCCAGCAGCGCCTGATTGCCCAGCAGCAGTGTGCGGTTGTCGGCCTCGCCGCTGACGCCCAGCCCGCGCAGGGTGCGGAAGTTGTTGACCTGCGGTAACCCCGCCGCGTCGGCTTTGCCGAGGATGGCGCGCGCCAGCGGGTGGCTGGAGCCCTGTTCCAGTGCCGCCGCCAGACGCAGGGCGTCGGCTTCGCTGAGATTGCCCACCGTATTGACGGCGACCACCTGTGGCTTGCCTTCTGTGAGGGTTCCGGTTTTATCAAACACCAGTGTGTCCAGGGTGCTGGCGTGCTGTAGCGCATCGGCATCGCGTACCAGGACCCCAAACTCGGCGGCACGGCCCACACCCGAAATAATCGACATCGGCGTCGCCAGCCCGAGTGCGCATGGGCAGGCGATGATCAGCACGGTGGTGGCGATCACCAGGGTGTAAACAATCTGCGGTGCGGGGCCAAAAAAGTACCAGATGGCGGCGCTAAACAGGGCAATGCCCACCACCACCGGCACGAAAATGGCAGAGATTTTATCGGCCAGTTTGCCGATTTCCGGCTTACTGCTCTGCGCCTGGCGCACCATGCGAATAATGCGTGACAGGGTGGTGTGGCTGCCCGTGTGGCTGGCGCGGAACAGCACGCTGCCATCCTGCACCACCGTTCCGGCGTAGACGCTCTCCCCGCTGCTTTTCTGCTGCGGGATCGGTTCGCCGGTCAGCATCGCTTCATCAAACCAGGCTTCGCCCTGGGCGATCTCCCCGTCGACCGGCACGCGATCCCCGGTGGTCAGGCGTAGGATCATCCCCACCTCAACGTCGGCCAGCGGGACGTCTTGTTCGCCGTTTTCAGTCACCACCCGGGCGGTCGGTGGGGTTAAATCGAGTAATTTTTCCAGCGCTTTTGAGGAGCGCTGGCGGGCCCGCGCTTCGAGCATATGGCCTAAGTTAATCAGGCCGATAATCATCGCGCTGGCTTCATAATAGAGATGGCGCGCTTCCATCGGGAACCACTGCGGCCAGAGGTTGACGCTCATCGAATAGAGCCAGGCGGCACCCGTGCCCAGCGCCACCAGCGTGTCCATGGTGGCTGTGCGGTTTTTAAGGCTTTTCCATGCGCTGGTATAAAAATGCCTGCCCGCGAAGACCATCACCCCAAGGGTGAGAATACCGATCGCCAGCCACAGGCTGCGGTTGTCGTCGGTGACCATCATGTTGTCCCCAAGCATCCCCCAGCCCATCACCGGGATCCCCACCAGCAGGGCAACAATCGCCTGCCAGCGGAAACGCTTCATGGTGGCGATGGCGGTTTCCTGCTGGCGCGCGCGGCGTTTGAGGTCATCTTCTATCGCCTCGGCACCGTAGCCCGCTTTTTCAATCGCCAGCACTAAATCCGAGGCGGAGGCGCTACCCATCACCAGCGCAGTGCGCTCCGCCAGATTGACCCGTGCCTGTGCAACCCCCGGTACCGCCTGCAAGGCATTCTGTACCCGGGTGACGCAGCTGGCGCAGCTCATGCCATTGATTAACAGCTGCTGGCTGTCAACGGTGTCGTGAGCTGCCGGAAGCTCAGAAGGGGCCGCTGTCAGTGCTTCCGACGGGATTGTTGACGCTGTCAGCGGATCAGCCTTTGGGTGGCTTAACTCCGCCCCGTAACCGGCCTGTTGGATGGTGTCGATCAGGGCATCGGCGCTGGCGCTGCCGGTGATAACCGCATGGTCAATAGTCACTTCTGCACGTTCGACGTCCGGGCGTTGCTCCAGACTCTCTTTGACACGTTTGACGCAGTGGCCGCAAGACAGGCCGTCGAGCGTCAGATTAATGCTGTGAGACATATCAAAACTCCTTATAAATATCCGGCCACATATTGACCGTAGGAACACTTTCCTCAAACTGTTATAAAGGTTAAACCTTCCATCAAGGGGAAGGTCAAGGGGGAAACGTGAATATCAGTGATGTTGCCAAAAAAACCGGGCTGACCAGCAAAGCCATTCGTTTTTATGAAGAGAAGGGGCTTGTCACCCCCCCGCTGCGCAGCGAGAACGGCTACCGGAGCTACACGCAAAAGCACCTTGATGAACTCACGCTACTGCGTCAGGCCCGCCAGGTGGGGTTTAATCTGGATGAGTGTGGCGATCTGGTGGATCTGTTTAACGATCCCGCCCGACATAGCGCGGATGTCAAAAGCCGGACCCTGGAGAAGGTCGCCGAAATCGAACGTCATATTGTGGAGCTGCAGGCGATGCGCGATCGGCTGCTGGCGCTTGCCGAGAGCTGTCCGGGGGATGACAGCGCCGACTGTCCGATTATCGACAATCTTTCCGGCTGCTGTCATCGCAAGCGTGAGGTTTAGCAGGCCCTGAGGCGAAGGGTGATCCCTTCTACCGCCACGACCTCGACTTTAGTACCCGCGTTGAGGTCGTCGTCGGCAACGACTGGCCACGAACTGTCGCCCACCCGCATATGGCCGCGACCGTTCACCAGATTCGTGTCCAGCGTAAACCGCATCCCGACAAGCTGCTGCCCGCGTTGATTAAGTCGCGCATCGGCAGGCTTTTGCGCGCGCACCTGCCTGGAGAGCCAGCGCCACCAGAGCCATGCGGCAATCAGGGTCAGCAGGGCAAACAGCGTTCCCTGCCATGCCCAGTCCAGGGGCAGTACCCAGACCAGTAGCCCGGTGACCACTGCTGCCACACCGCTCCACAGCAGGTAGCCGTTGCCGCCGAGCATCTCAGCTGCCAGCAGCAGGCCACCGAGACTCAGCCAGAAGATGTGGGGATGTGCAGCGATCATCTCGATCATAATTTACGCTCGTTGCCGCTGTTTTTGATAAGCTCTGCGATCCCACCGATCGACCCCATCAGGCTACTGGCATCCAGCGGCATCATCACCACTTTGCTGTTTTCCGCCGAGCCGATTTTTTGTAGCGCTTCGGTGTACTTTTGCGCCACAAAGTAGTTAATCGCCTGAATATCCCCGGCGGAGATGGCCTCTGACACCATTTTGGTGGCCTGTGCTTCTGCTTCTGCTGAACGTTCGCGGGCCTCAGCTTGTAAAAATGCCGACTGACGTTCACCTTCGGCTTTGAGGATCTGTGACTGTTTCTCCCCTTCGGCTTTCAGGATCGCCGCCTGCCGTATCCCTTCGGCCTCCAGAATATAGGCGCGTTTAGTCCGTTCGGCCTTCATCTGGGCGTTCATAGAAGAGATCAGTTCTGCCGGTGGGCGTACGTCGCGGATTTCAATGCGGGTAACCTTAATACCCCACGGATTAGTGGCTTCATCGACGATATGCAGCAGCCGGGTGTTAATGCTGTCGCGCTGGGAGAGCATTTCATCCAACTCCATTGAGCCCAGGACGGTACGAATATTTGTCATGGTTAAATTCAGAATCGCTTGCTCAAGGTTGCTCACCTCATAGGCGGCTTTCGGCGCGTCGATGACCTGAATAAAGCATACCGCGTCGATGGTGACGTTGGCGTTATCCCTGGAGATGACCTCCTGGGATGGGATATCGAGCACCTGTTCCATCATGTTAATCTTGCGCCCAATACGATCCATAAACGGCACGACGAGGCTCAGGCCGGGCTGAAGGGTGTTGGTGTAACGGCCAAAGCGTTCAACCGTCCACTGGTAGCCCTGCGGGACAATTTTGACCCCGGCGGCAACAATCACCAGGGCGACGAATATCAGTACGGGGATCACGATGAGCATATAAAACCTCCTGTTTTGCATTCCATTTAGCAACAACGATTGCGCGTTTATTGTTCATTAGTATATCGGTAAACAGCGCAAAATTCGCGCCGAATCAACGGCGCACACGGGCGTTGGACGTAAAAAAGCCCCGCTAAAATTAGCAGGGCTGCGGGGCAGTAACCGGATCAGTACAGCAGGGCGTACAGCTTGCGACGGTAAGTTGATGCCAGAGAATCGCCGGTGCCGAGTGCGGCAAGGATCTCCTGGAACATTTTACGCGCCTGGCCGTCGGCGGCCGCCAGATCTGTTTTCAGGTGGCTGAACAGCAGGTCCAGCGCTTCTTCATTGCGACCGACCTGGTGCAGCTGCAGAGCCAGCTGGCTGGCCAGCGTCGCGTCGGCAGGGTTGGCGGCAACGTGCTGCTGCAGCTGTTGGATTTCCGGCGTATCGGCGGCCTGCTTCAGCAGTTCAATCTGCGCCACCAGACCCTGGTAGCGGGTGTCTTGATCCTGCAGCGGGATGGTTTTCAGCACCCCTTCAGCGTCTTCGGAACGCTTTAATGTAATCAGCGTTTCTGCCAGCAGTAAGCCGATCTGACTGTCCTGAGCGGACAACTGCCAGGCCTCTTTCAGCAGCGGCAGGGCATCTTCATGTTTGCCTTCGGCGATAAATTCCATCGCCTGCTGCGCTTTCAGCTCTTCTTCACGCGGCAGCACTTTATCCAGCAGGGCGCGGATCGCCTCTTCTGGCTGTGGCCCCTGGAAGCCATCAACCGGCTGACCATTCTGGAACAGATACACTGTTGGAATGGCGCGCAGGCCAAACTGGGAGGCGATCATCTGCTCGGCGTCGCAGTCCAGTTTTGCCAGAATGAACTGACCGTTGTACTGCGCCGCAAGTTTTTCCAGCACCGGCGTCAGCTCCAGACAGTGCTGACTACGCTCAGACCAGAAATAGAACAGCACCGGTTTGATCATCGACTGTTCAAGCGTCTGCTGCAGGTTTGCTTCGGTAATGTTGACAATATTCTGTACGGACATGCGGCTATCCCGGTTATGAGTTTTTATTTAGGGTATACATGGGGGCGTGGCGCGTGGCTTCAACTCAGCCCTGTAAAATTTTGTCCATCATCCGGCCAGGCAGCAGGCGCTTCAGCAGACCGACGGCATGGGTCACCAGCGTGACCGGATAACGCATTTTGGGATTTTTGCTCTCAAAAGCATGGCGCACTTTGACGACAACCGCCTCCGGACCGAGGGTAAAACGTGCGGCAATTCCCGGATTCTCCACCGGCTTGTCGGCCTGGGTTTGATTGACGTTTTCAGTAAAGCGGGTGCGGATCGGGCCTGGCTCAATCAGGCTCACTTTTATACCGCTGTGGCGCAGCTCCATACGCAGCGCATCTGACCAGGCCTCCAGCGCGTATTTGCTGGCGGCATAGGCTCCGCGACCGGGGGTAGAAATCAGCCCCATCACCGAGGAGGTCATCACGATCCGTCCTTCACCGTGCGGCAGCATGGCGGGCAGGAGGCGCATGGTCAGCTGGTGGATGCCAAAAAAGTTAGCCGAAAACTGCTGCTCAAGCTGCTGGCGAGAAAGGGTTTGCAGCGGGCCATACACGCCGAAACCGGCATTGTTGAACAGACCATACAGCCGATTATCGGTCAGGGCGATCACCGCGTCGGCGGCGCGATCAATGCTGTCCGGGCAATCCAGATCCAGCAGCACGCCGGTAAACCCCATGTTGTTCATTCGTTCAACGTCGTCGGGTTTACGACAGGCGGCCAGCACCCAGAATCCCTGACGCTTCAACTCAAGGGCGCTTTCAAAGCCAATCCCACTGGAACATCCTGTTATTAAGACCGATTTTTGCATAACTTTACCTGTCAGAATCTCCGCTGAATTACGAGTCATGTTTAACTAAGGGTGCCAGCCGGGTCGCCATCCAGTCGGCGATAAACGGCTGTGCGTCCCGATTGGGGTGAATACCGTCGTCCTGCATCCACTGCGGCTTCAGGTAGACCTCTTCCATAAAAAAGGGCAGCAGCGGAATATCAAACTCTTTGGCAAGTTTGGGATATATCGCACTGAAGGCTTCATTATACCGACGGCCATAGTTTGCCGGGAGTCGAATTTGCATCAGCAGCGGCTGGGCATTCGCGGCGCGAATATCCTGCAGAATTTTGCGCAGGGTTTGCTCCGTCTGCTGTGGCTGGAATCCGCGCAGGCCATCGTTGCCGCCGAGCTCCACCAGCACCCAGCGCGGTTGATGCTGCTTAAGCAATGCCGGCAGGCGAGAAAGCCCCTGCTGGGAAGTATCGCCGCTGATGCTGCCGTTGATCACCGGCGTTTTAGTCTGCCATTTATCGTTCAGCAGCGCGGGCCAGGCGGCACTGGCCGCCATCCGGTAGCCTGCGCTGAGGCTGTCACCCAGAATTAATATCGTGTCTGCCGCCGCGGCGCGACATGTCATCAGAATCAAAAACAGGAAGGGCAAATGCCAGCGGAAAACATTGTTGAAGTTCATCGTCTTAAGAAGTCCGTGGGTCAGGGGGAGCACGAGCTTTCCATCCTTACCGGAGTTGAACTCATTGTCAAACGCGGGCAAAGCATCGCGCTGATTGGTGAATCGGGCTCCGGTAAGTCGACGCTGCTGGCGATCCTCGCGGGGCTGGACGACGGCAGCAGCGGTGAAGTCAATCTGGTCGGGCAGCCGCTGCACAGCCGTGATGAAGAGGCGCGTGCCGCCCTGCGTGCAAAACACATCGGCTTTGTTTTCCAGTCATTTATGCTGATTCCGACCCTTAATGCGCTGGAGAACGTCGAGCTGCCGGGTCTGCTGCGCGGCGAGAATACCACCCAGAGCCGCGCCGGGGCGAAAGCGCTGCTGGAGCAGCTGGGGCTGGGCAAACGTCTCGATCATCTTCCGGCGCAGCTGTCCGGTGGCGAGCAGCAGCGCGTGGCGCTGGCCCGTGCCTTTAACGGTCGCCCGGACGTGCTGTTTGCCGATGAACCCACCGGCAACCTCGATCGCCAGACCGGGGACAAAATTGCCGATCTACTGTTCTCGCTCAATCGCGAGAACGGCACCACGCTTATCCTCGTCACGCACGATCCTCAGCTGGCGGCCCGCTGCGATCGCCGTCTGCGGCTGGTGAACGGTCTGTTGCAGGAGGAAGCATGATTGCCCGCTGGTTCTGGCGCGAATGGCGCTCGCCCTCGCTGCTGATCGTCTGGCTGGCGTTAAGCCTGGCGGTGGCCTGCGTGCTGGCGCTCGGCAGCGTCAGCGATCGGATGGAAAAGGGGCTCAGCCAGCAAAGCCGCGAATTTATGGCGGGAGACCGGACCCTGCGTAGCTCGCGCGAGGTGCCGCAGGCGTGGCTGGATGAGGCGCAAAAACAGGGGCTGAAGGTCAGCGATCAACTCATTTTCCAGACCATGACCTTTGCCCGGGACACGCCGCAGCTGGCGAGCGTGAAGGCGGTAGACAATGTCTACCCGATGTACGGCGATTTACAGACCAACCCGCCGGGTCTGAAACCGGCTCCAGGGACGGTGCTGCTGGCCTCGCGCCTGATGGCGCTGCTGAACCTGAAAACCGGCGACAGCATCGACGTCGGGGATGCGACGCTTAAAATCGCCGGAGAAGTGGTGCAGGAGCCCGATTCCGGCTTTAACCCCTTCCAGATGGCGCCGCGCCTGCTGATGAACACCGCCGACGTGGCGAAGACCGGGGCGGTACAGCCCGGCAGCCGCGTCACCTGGCGCTATAAATTTGGCGGCACGCCCGTTCAACTGGCGTCGTACGAAAAATGGCTGCTGCCGCAGCTGAAACCGGAGCATCGCTGGTCCGGGATGGAGCAGGAGGACGGCGCGCTGGGCAAATCCCTGGAGCGCTCCCAACAGTTCCTGCTGTTGTCCGCGCTGTTGACCCTGCTGCTGGCGGTCGCTGCGGTGGCGGTGGCCATGAGCCACTACTGCCGCAGTCGCTACGACCTGGTGGCGATCCTCAAAACGCTGGGGGCGGGCAGGGCGCAGCTGCGCAAGCTGATTGTTGGCCAGTGGCTGATGGTGCTCGGGCTCTCTGCCATCACTGGCGGAGCGATGGGGCTGCTGTTTGAAAAGGTGCTGATGGTGCTGCTTAAACCGGTACTGCCCGCCGCACTGCCGCCTGCCAGTCTGTGGCCGTGGCTGTGGGCAATTGGCGCGATGACGGTGATTTCCCTGCTGGTGGGGCTGCGTCCGTATCGCCTGCTGCTGGCCACGCAGCCGCTGCGGGTGCTGCGCCGGGACGTGGTGGCCAGCGTCTGGCCGCTGAAAGTGTACCTGCCGGTCATTGTTGTCGTGGTGGTGGCGCTGTTGGCCTGGCTGATGGGCGGCAGCATGCTGCTGTGGGCGGTGCTGGCAGGCGCAGTGGTGCTGGCGCTGCTGTGCGGCGTGCTGGGCTGGATGTTGCTCAGCGTCCTGCGCGGGCTGACGGTAAAATCGCTGCCGGTGCGGCTGGCGGTGAACCGCCTGCTGCGTCAGCCGTGGTCGACCCTCAGCCAGCTGTCGGCGTTTTCGCTGTCGTTTATGCTGCTGGCGCTGCTGCTGGTGCTGCGCGGCGATCTACTGGATCGCTGGCAACAGCAGCTCCCGGCTGAAAGCCCGAACTATTTTCTGATTAACATCGCCCCGGAGCAGGTCACGCCGTTAAAAGGGTTCCTCTCCGAGCATCAGATTGTGCCTGCGGCGTTCTACCCGATTGTGCGGGCGCGTCTGACCCAGATTAACGGTCACTCGACCGAGGGCAACAAAGATGAATCGCTGAACCGCGAGCTGAACCTCACCTGGCAGGATCAACGTCCAGACCATAATCCGATTACCGCCGGTAGCTGGCCGCCAAAAGCGGGCGAAGTGTCGATGGAAGAAGGGCTGGCGGCACGGCTTAACGTCGGGCTGGGGGATACGGTGACCTTTACCGGGGATACCCAGGACTTTAGCGCCAAAGTGACCAGCCTGCGTAAAGTGGACTGGGAGAGCCTGCGGCCTAACTTTTTCTTTATCTTCCCCTCCGGGGCGCTGGATGGGCAGCCCCAGAGCTGGCTGACCAGCTTCCGCTGGGAGAACGGCAACGGCATGCTTACTCAGCTCAACCGTGAGTTCCCGACCATCAGCCTGCTGGATATCGGGGCGATCCTTAAACAGGTCGGCCAGGTGCTCGAGCAGGTTAGCCGGGCGCTGGAGGTGATGGTGGTGCTGGTGACGATTTGCGGCGTCCTGCTGCTGCTGGCCCAGGTGCAGGTGGGTATGCGCCAGCGCCATCAGGAGCTGGTGGTCTATCGCACGCTGGGCGCGGGTAAAAAGCTGCTGCGTACAACCCTCTGGAGTGAGTTTGCGCTGCTGGGGCTGGTGGCCGGACTGGTGGCAGCCATCGGGGCGGAAACCGCGCTGGCGGTGCTGCAAACCCGGGTGTTTGATTTCCCGTGGGAGCCTGACTGGCGACTGTGGGTGATCCTGCCGCTGTGTGGGGCGGTGATGCTCTCCCTGTGCGGCGGCTGGCTGGGCGCGCGTTTACTGAAAGGCAAAGCCCTGTTCCGCCAGTTCGCCGGTTAATTCCCTTCCGTCATCATCACGTGCCGGTTTTTATACCGGCGCGTGATACTTAAGTAGCATAAAAAGATAACTCCTTGAATTTTAGTGGCACAAATCATTAAAAACCGGACAACACGGGTCAATAAATTCCGGGTAACATTCACCCGCTAAATAAATAGCAGTGTGTCTATCAAGGAATAATAATGACCATAAATAAAACAGCGCTGGCGGTTGCGATCGGCGCGGCAGTGGCATTGACGTCTTTTGCATCCCAGGCAGAAATCACCGTTTTGAAACAAGATCCGCAGGCGGGTAACCCGCTGAGCCGTCTGAATTTCACCGTTGGCGGCAGTATTCGTCCTCAGTTCCAGAACATGACCGGCAATGACGGCCAAAACAGCTACAAGCGTAACGGCTTTGACGGCGGCACCCGCTTCCGTTTCGCGGCGGACTACTACCTGTTTGATGACATCAGCTGGGTGAGTTACTACGAGCTGGGTGTGAACATTCCGGCCCAGTTCAACTGGGATCACCACTATGCTGAAGGCGCACACGACACCTCCCGTCGTATGCTCTACACCGGCCTGAAAAGCGACACCTGGGGCACCCTGACCTTCGGCCAGCAGAACAGCGTCTATTACGACGTGGTGGGCGCGAAAACCGATATCTGGGATTACGACATGATCGGCCAGGCACCGGGTAACGGCATCAACGGCGACTACGACGGCTCGTACCGTTCACGCCAGATGCTGAAATACAAAAAAACCGTGGGTGATGCCGATCTGTATGCCTCTTACCTGTTCGAAGACAGCGAATTCCTGGCGAAAGACGGGATGCGCTACAAGCGTAAAGGCGGCGGTTCGCTGGGCGTGAACTACCACCTGACCCAGGATCTGACCTGGGGTACGGCGTGGAACTACACCCGCGCAGACATGCGTAACCCGAACAACGGCGACAGCAAATCTTACGATCAGAATATCCTCGGCACCGCCCTGAGCTGGAAACCAGACAACTGGACCTTCTCTGCAGGCGGCGGCTGGTATCAGAACTTTATGACCAGCAAAAAAGCGTCAGTAAATGACTACTTCGCCGGTGATGCGTGGGGTATCGAGTACTTCGCGGGTTACACCTTCCCGGTTGAGCAGTATGCGCTGAAATCCATCCAGCCTTACTTTATGGGCGATCGCATCGAGACCATGAACGGTCGCAACTACCAGCGTATCGACAATGGCGTGGGTATCAGCTTCCAGCTGGATTACGGTTTCCGCGTTGACTACGAGCACGTGTTCACCTCCAGCACCGACGATCTGGGCGACATGAACCTGGTCCGTCTGCGTTACGACTTCTAAGTCTGCGCGGTTTGTCCCCGGTGACGCATTGTTCACCGGGGCTACAGTCGACCCCGCCGGGAAAACAATCCCAAAAATCGCATAACCCATCTCCTGTACATTCAACGACATAATTCGCAACATCATGAAATAATTTCAAGGACGTGGCCTGTGATCTGTGTCATGTTAACGGCAACTGCGCCGCATCGTACGGCGCACCCACATCACGCATCACCGCTTTGAAATGGAGATCTCATGGGATTACGTCACACCCTTCGCGCTGCCGCCGGTGCGCTTTTGCTGGTCTGCGGTTTGCAGGCTGCCCACGCTAACAGCGATCCACACACTATCGTCTTCGGCGTTGCGCCGGGCCCGTACGGTGACATGGTTAAGCAGGCCATTGCCCCGTCGCTGAAAGAGAAAGGCTACAAAGTGGTAGTGCGCGAATTTAGCGACTACGTGCAGCCCAATATGGCGCTGGCGAACGGTAGCATCGACGCCAACCTGTTCCAGCACTCGCTCTATTTAACCAAATTCACCGCCGATAAAAATCTGCAACTCACCAAATTGCTGGCCGTGCCGACCGCCGGGATGGGTTTTTACTCCCGCCAGGTGAAGAGCCTCGATGAGCTGAAAAAAGGCGATATCGTTACCCTTTCGAACGATCCGACCAACCTTGCGCGCGGGCTGCGTTTCCTCGCCTCGCTGAAGCTGATTACCATCAAAGAGAATATCGACCCAACCAAAGCCTCTGAGCGCGATATTGCCAGCAACCCGAAAGGGCTGGTGTTCAAACCGCTGGAAGCGGCCCAGCTGCCGCGCACCCTGGACAGCGTCACCGCCTCGCTGGTTAACGGCAACTTCGCCATTGCCGCCGGGCTGGATCTCTCTAGTGCCCTTGCCCAGGAACAGCTGGACGAGAACCTGAAAAATATCATTGCGGTACGCACGGAAGATGCGGACAAGCCGTTTGCCAAAGATATTGTGACGGTGGTGCAGTCTCCGGCCTATCGCGCGGCGATCGACGACCCGAAAAATGTCTATAAATCGTTCCAGAAACCAGACTGGATGACGGCCGCCAAACCCTGATAGCTATGGGCAGACACCAGGGCAGCAGCGGCTGCCCTTTTCGTATTTCTGAGGTAGTCATGATTGAGTTAGATAAGGTCTGCGTTGATTTCCAGACCGGACGCGGCCCCGCCACCCGGGCGGTGTCAGACGTCAGCCTGCGCATCGCCGCGGGCGAAATTTTTGGCATTGTCGGCACCAGCGGCGCAGGCAAGAGCACCCTGCTGCGCACCCTCAATGCGCTCCAGCGTCCGGCGTCGGGGAGTGTGAAGGTCAACGGCGTGGAAATCTCCGCCCTTGAAGGCGCAAATCTGCGCCAGGCACGCCAGCGTATCGGCATGATTTTTCAACATTTCAACCTAATGCACACCCGCACCGTGGCGCAGAACGTGGCCTTCAGCCTGAAAGCCGCAGGCTGGGAGCGCAGCAAAATCGCCCCGCGCGTCAGCGAGATCCTCACCCTGGTGGGACTGAGCGATAAAGCCAACCGCTATCCGGTGCAGCTCAGCGGCGGGCAGAAGCAGCGCGTCGGCATTGCCCGCGCCATTGCCAACCATCCCGATGTGTTACTTTGCGATGAACCGACCTCGGCGCTGGATCTGGAAACCTCCGCCACCATTCTGGCGCTGCTAAAGCAGATCAACGCCCAGATGGGGATCACCATCGTGCTGATCACCCACGAGATGAACGTGATCAAATCGATCTGCGATCGCGTGGCGGTGATGTCCGGCGGCGAAGTGGTCGAGCTGGGCGAGGTGTTTGATGTCTTTGCTCATCCGCAGCATCCGTTTACCCGACAGCTGGTGTCGCACACCCTGAACCTGACTCTACCGGAGCGCCTGCAGCAGCATCTGCCGGGGCAGTTGCTGAAGATCCTGTTTATCGGCGACTCCGCCGAACAGCCGGTGCTCTCAGAAGTGGCGGTGAAGTTTGGCGTGGCGGTGAATATCCTGCACGGCAAAATCGAGTACATCGGCGAACGTGCGCTGGGCATTCTGGTGGTGCAACTCACTGCGCCAGACAATCCGCCTGCCGTGGCCTCAGCCGTGGAACATATTCGCAGCCGTACCGCTCAGGTGGAGGTGATCCGTGGATGATTTACTGCTCGATCTCAGTCTGGCGTTTAACGAAACCTTCCAGATGCTCGGCATCTCAACGGTGCTGGCGGTCCTCGGCGGCCTGCCGCTGGGCTTTCTGATCTTCGTTACCGACCGCCATCTGTTCTGGCAAAACCGATTTTTTTATCTCATCAGCTCCGTACTGGTGAACATCATCCGCTCGGTGCCGTTTGTGATTTTGCTGGTGCTGTTGCTGCCGTTAACCCAGTTCCTGCTGGGCAACACCATCGGGCCAATTGCCGCCTCGGTGCCGCTGTCGGTGGCGGCGATTGCGTTCTACGCCCGGCTGGTGGACAGTGCCCTGCGCGAAGTGGATAAAGGGATTATTGAAGCGGCGGAAGCCTTTGGCGCCAGCCCGATGCGCATTATCTGCACCGTGCTGTTGCCGGAGGCGAGCGCCGGGCTGTTGCGCGGCCTGACCATCACCCTGGTAAGTCTGATCGGCTATTCGGCGATGGCCGGGATTGTCGGTGGCGGTGGAGTAGGGGATCTGGCGATCCGCTACGGCTACTACCGCTACGAAACCCAGGTGATGGTAGTGACGGTGATCGCCCTCATTGTGCTGGTGCAAATCGTGCAGGTGCTCGGCGACTGGCTGGCGAAACGCGCCGATAAGCGCGATCGCCGTTAGATTTTCAGGCCGCCAGCCAGGCGGCCACGTCGTTAAATGCGCCCCGATAGACAATGCTGTCCGCTTTCTTCTCCAGCTGATAACGGTACATCGGGTCGTAATAGTCATTGAGCAGTGGCGCAAGCCAGGCGTAGTGCGCCTCGGTACCGCCTGTGCGCCGCTGCTCGATGAGCGCGCTGTCCAGCAGGGCGGTGAATTGTGCAAAACGCTGCAGCCCCAGGCGACGGCGGATGGCGAACAGGCCGTGGTGCAGGTACTCACCGTACTCACGCCAGCCCGCCTCTTCGCCACGCGCGCTGCGAAACGCCTGCCACATCTGTTCGAAATACTCCTCGCGCAGCCTTTCCAGCCGTACCTCAAACGGATCTTCAACCACCACCATCGGCGACTGCGCCATGCGCTCGCGCAGGCACGCCGGCAGGTGGTTAGAGCCAATCATCCGGCCTTCGTCTTCCAGAACCCAGCGGCTGGCGTTCTTCTTTAACAGGTCGGCCGCAAGATGATTTTCAAAGCTCGCCTGCGACAGCTGCGGCGTCAGCGTGCGGCCAAACGACGAGCCGCGATGGTGCGCCAGCCCTTCCAGATCAACGCCCTCAGGATGGGCTTTCACCAGCAGGGTTTTGCCGCTGCCGGTACAGCCGCCAATCAGCACGGCGGGCTTTTGCGCCTGCTCGACAGTGGCCTGCATCGCCGCCTGACGCAGCGCTTTATAGCCGCCACGGATCAGCGGGTAATCGACGCCAGTCTCTTTTAGCCACGCCTGCACGATATGCGACCGTTGCCCACCCCGGGCGCAGCTAATGTAGCCCTGGGGGTGCATCAGGCAGGCCACTTTCCACGCCTCCAGCCGTTGGGCGCGGGTGTCGCCATTGACCAGCCGATGGCCGAGCGCCAGCGCAGCGTCTGATCCTTGGCGTTTATAGCAGGTGCCCACGGCGGCGCGTTCGTCGTCATTCATTAACGGCAGGTTGATGGCCGCAGGCATCGCGCCCTGAGCAAATTCCACAGGGGCGCGCACGTCGATTAGCGGCGTGTCGGCGGTAAGTATGGCGCGGTAGTCCGTCCCATCGTTCATAAGGATCCCTCATAACAGCGATGGGCTGGATTTTACGCCGGGGAAGGGGAAGGTCAACTCCCCGGCGCTGAGGCTTAACGGAGCGTCGACTGCGCCCAGGCAATCCCGCTGGCGTATTCCGCTGGCAGCAGGGGAACGAGGGCCCCGATGGCGGCGCTCAGGCGCGCAACGTCGGTGTCGTTCAGGTTCAGGTGTCCGACCTTGCGACCCGAACGCACCTCTTTGTCGTACCAGTGCAGATGCACCAGCGGCTGCGACAGCCAGGCGTCATTCAGATCGGTGCCGATCAGGTTGATCATCACCGACGGGCTGTTGACCACCGGCTGCGGCAGCGGCAGGCCAGTAATGGCACGCAGATGCAGCTCAAACTGGCTAATGGACGCGCCGTTTTGCGTCCAGTGGCCGCTGTTGTGCACGCGCGGTGCCAGCTCGTTGATCAGCAGGCCTTCCGGGGTGACAAAGCACTCCATCGCCATCACGCCGACATAGCCCAGCTCCTGCATAATGGCCGACAACATGCTTTCGGCCTGCGCCTGCTGCCGGGCATCCGCCTGCGGGAAGACCACGCTGGTGCGCAGAATGCCGTCCTGATGCAGGTTGTGGGTCAGGGGATAAAACACCGTGCTGCCGTCGTGAGCGCGGGCGCCCACCAGCGACACTTCGCCGCTGAAGTTAATGCCCTGCTCAACGATGCACTCGCCGTAGCATTCGTCCGGCAGCTGGTCGGTTTCACCGGCACGCAGACGCCACTGTCCGCGCCCGTCGTAGCCACCAACGCGACGTTTGACGATCGCCAGTTCACCCAGATGCTCAAACACGCTTGCCCACTGGTTTTTTTCGGCCAGGAATTGCCACGGGGCGGTGGCAAGCTTCAGATCGTCGAACAGCTGCTTTTGCGTCAGACGGTCGGCAATAATTGGGAACACGTCACGGTTAACGAAGGCGTTATGACGTGCCAGCTCGCGGGTCAGGGCGGTCTCTGGCCAGCGCTCAATCTCGGCGGTGATCACGCTTTGCTGGAACGGGACGGATTCGGGTTCATCGTCCAGCCCGACCGGCCAGACGGTAATGCCCAGCGGCTCACCGGCCTGACGCAGCATGCGGCCTAACTGACCGTTACCGAGGACGCAAACCTGCTTCATGCCGCACCTCGCGGGTCCGGGTTCTCCAGTACCTCGTCGGTCTGGGCCGCGCGGAACGCGACCAGGCGCTGATGCAATTCTTGATCGTGAGTCGCCAGAATCTGGGCGGCCAGCAGGGCGGCGTTTGCGGCTCCCGCTTTACCAATCGCCAGCGTACCCACCGGAATACCGCGCGGCATCTGCACAATAGAGTAAAGGCTGTCGACGCCGCTCAGGGCCGCGCTTTGCACCGGTACGCCGAGCACCGGCACCAGCGTTTTGGCCGCAATCATGCCTGGCAGATGCGCGGCACCGCCGGCGCCGGCAATAATCACCTGATAGCCGTTCTCTTCTGCGCCTTCGGCGAAGCTGAACAGTTTATCGGGGGTGCGGTGTGCGGAGACCACTTCAACGTGGTGTGGTACATGCAGGATTTCGAAGATTTCGGTGGCAAACTGCATGGTAGCCCAGTCGCTTTTGGACCCCATCACGATGGCGACACGCGCCGGATTATTGCTGGAAGACATGCGGCTAAAAACTCCTGTGAGGCACAATTCTCGGCTTTTGAGGTGACAGAGAATAGCACGATACACAGGCAAGGAAAACGGTTGCGCGGCTAAAACTTCTGCCAAAGTCGGGCTGAAGCGGCAACGAAAAAGACCGCCTTTCGGCGGTCTTTCACAGGATGCTTGACTCTTTTTACAGGAGATTGCCCGCGGTCAGGTTCTCTTTGTCGAAGGCATGGTTCACATCGATATGATTCTGATGCAGTGCCGTGTCGATATTCGAGCCCGCCTCCTGCGGGGAGACGTGATGCGCTGCAGCCATTGCGCCAGATGACAGTGAGGCGGCCAGCAGCAGGGCGCTGACGATGCTGATATTTTTCATTCTCTTTTCCTTCTTCATCGTATTGTCGCTGTCGCGGGTCTTGTCTCTGGCGGCACGGCAATGGGGCAAATTATTTAGTCAGTTCAGCGGTCATGTGCACGCGGTTAGCGAACTGAGCGCTGGTGATTTTGTACGCTGCGCCTTCTCTGGCGGCCTGAGCGGCAATTTTGGCTTCTGCACGGTCAAGGGTGGAGGCGGTGGCGCTGACGCTCTGAGCAAAAGAACCGAAAGAGATCAGAGACAGAGCGGCAACTGCAACGAAAGTTTTGATGGATTTCATGGTCGTATTCCTTAAGCGATTTTGTTTGGGGTAGGGCGTTGTGCCCTGATGTGAGTCATCATAGGCCGACCGAAGTGTGATTAAAATCAAAACAATTTGCGGATTTAATTCAAAATAATTGAATGAATTTCAGGCGAGGATTTCAGAACGGGAAAGCGATCAGTTCCACGCCTTCGGGCGTGACCTTAATCATCGAGCCTTCGGTGTGCCAGGCGCCTAACACCACGCGGTGAGCGGGCTCGCCGTTGACGGTCAGGTCGTGCACGTCCGGACGATGGGTATGGCCGTGGATCAGCCACTGTACCTGATGTTTTTTCATCACGCTGACGACGGCCTGCGGATTGACGTCCATGATGGTCATCGATTTGCTGCTGTTGGCGGCTTTGCTGCCGGCGCGCATCTTCGCCGCAATTCGGCTGCGGATAAACAGCGGCAGGGCGAGAAACAGGGTCTGAATCCAGGGGGTGTGCACTTTGGCGCGAAACGCCAGATAGCCGGTATCGTCGGTGCAGAGCGTGTCGCCATGCATGATCAACACTCTGCGACCGTACAGGTCGAGGACGGTCTCTTCAGCCAGCAGGGTCATGCCGCAATCGCGGGCGTAGCGCTTGCCGAGCAGAAAATCGCGATTACCGTGGATAAAGAAGCAGGGGACGCCGGAGTCGACCAGGGTTTTAAGCGCACTCGCTATCTCGCGGTGCAGCGGGTTCGGGTCGTCGTCGCCAATCCAGGCCTCGAACAGATCCCCCAGGATGTAAAGCGCATCGGCGTGCCGGGCTTCACCCTGTAAAAAACGCAGAAAACCGGCGGTGATCGCCGGTTCTTCTGTTTGCAGATGCAGATCTGCAATAAAGAGTGTCGCCACCAATTATTCGCTGACGGTCACGCTTGTGATCACAACGTCTTCTTTAGGAACGTCCTGATGCATACCGCTGCGGCCAGTGGACACGCCTTTGATCTTCTCGACCACGTCCATACCGTCAGTCACTTCTGCAAATACGCAGTAGCCCCAACCCTGCAGGTTTTCACCGGAGAAGTTCAGGAAGTCGTTATCAGCCACGTTGATGAAGAACTGGGCCGTTGCTGAGTGTGGTGCCTGAGTACGGGCCATTGCCAGCGTACCGCGGGTGTTTTTCAGACCGTTGTTAGCTTCGTTTTTGATAGCCTCTTTGGTCTCTTTCTGGTTCATACCAGGTTCAAAACCGCCGCCCTGGATCATAAAGCCGTTAATGACGCGGTGGAAGATAGTGTTGTCGTAGAAACCTTCGCGGCAGTAGTCCAGGAAGTTTTTAACTGTTTCAGGCGCTTTATCATCAAAAGTGCTGATGACGATATCGCCATGATTAGTGTGGAAAGTAACCATTTTTGCATCCTGTTCCGTTATAGTGGTGCTTCGACCCCGTGGGGGGCCACAATAAGCGCTTGTTATAGCATAACCGCCCGGCGCGATCACCTTGCATTACGTGCTGATTCCGGTTTGAATTACGGGTATACGCTTCATCCTTTAAGTTGCCTCACCGTTGGCTGCGTTCAGAAACCCCGGTCACATAGTTATCTATGCTCCCGGGGATTTCTTCTCTTGCCGCCTTGATGCAACTCAAATGATTTTGCGTGTAGAATACGCCGTTTTCGCCCACACACGTCTCACATGGAATCTTCGATGTTAAAAATCTTCAACACACTGACGCGCCAAAAAGAGGAATTCAAACCTATTCATGCCGGGGAAGTCGGCATGTACGTGTGTGGTATTACCGTTTACGATCTCTGTCATATCGGCCATGGGCGTACATTTGTCTCGTTTGATGTGGTCTCCCGCTATTTGCGTTTCCTCGGGTACAACCTTAAGTATGTACGCAATATCACCGATATCGACGACAAAATTATCAAGCGCGCGAATGAAAACGGCGAAAACTTCGTCGATTTAGTCGACCGCATGATCGCCGAAATGCACAGCGATTTTGACGCGCTGAACATTCTGCGCCCGGACCTGGAGCCGCGTGCGACGCACCACATCCCGGAAATCATTGAAATCACCGAGCAGCTGATCGCCAAAGGCCACGCCTACGTGGCAGACAACGGCGATGTGATGTTCGACGTACCGACCGATCCGCATTACGGTCAGCTCTCCCGTCAGGATCTGGATCAGCTGCAGGCGGGTGCCCGCGTGGATGTGGTGGACGTAAAGCGCAACCCGATGGACTTCGTGCTGTGGAAGATGTCGAAAGCCGGTGAACCGAGCTGGCCGTCGCCATGGGGCGAAGGGCGTCCGGGCTGGCACATCGAATGTTCGGCCATGAACTGCAAACAGCTGGGTAACCACTTCGATATCCACGGCGGCGGTTCAGATCTGATGTTCCCGCACCATGAAAACGAAATCGCCCAGTCCACCTGTGCGCACGACGGCGAATACGTGAACGTCTGGATGCACTCCGGGATGGTGATGATTGACCGCGAAAAGATGTCGAAATCGCTGGGCAACTTCTTTACCGTGCGCGATGTGCTGAAATACTACGACGCTGAAACCATCCGCTACTTCCTGATGTCCGGCCACTATCGTAGCCAGCTGAACTACAGCGAAGAGAACCTCAAGCAGGCACGTTCTGCCCTGGAGCGCCTGTACACTGCCCTGCGCGGCACGGATAAATCCGTACCGGCTGCGGGGGGGGAGGCGTTTGAAGCCCGCTTTATCGAGGCGATGAACGACGATTTCAACACCCCGGAAGCGTATTCCGCGCTGTTCGATATGGCGCGTGAAGTGAACCGTCTGAAGGGTGAAGATATGGCGGCTGCTAACGCGCTGGCTTCGCACATGCGTAAACTGTCCGGCGTGCTGGGCCTGCTGGAGCAGGAGCCGGAAACCTTCCTGCAGAGCGGTGCGCAGGCGGACGACGGTGAAGTGGCAGAGATTGAAGCATTGATTAAAGCGCGTCTGGATGCGCGTCAGGCGAAAGACTGGGCCGCAGCCGATGCCGCGCGTAATCGTCTCACCGAGATGGGCATTATCCTGGAAGACGGCCCGCAGGGCACCACCTGGCGCCGTAAGTAATTCTGGTGCGCTCTGCTGCCCTCTCCCCCGTGGTAGAGGGCGCAAACACTAAAAACGGCAACTTGCGTTGCCGTTTTGCTTTTACCGCCGTTTCCACCACAACATCCCCATTACGATAACCCCCGGCAGCCATACCCACAGCAGTTCTGAGATAATCACCTGATGCCCGTAAGGCGTCATGTAGCGCGACAGGGCAAACGGGGCAACCTTGATCACCTGCCACGGCGCAAAGAAGCGTTCATCCGACCATGGCCATAGCCAGCCTACCCCTTTCCCGCCCGTCGTCACCGAATCCAGCAGGCTGTGCGACAGCAGCGAAACCGTTAAGAACAGCCAGCAGCGTATCAGCCCGGTCCTGAACCATCGTCGGCCCGCCAGTACGCACAATACCGGCACCACAAAGGCGAACAGCAGTGAGTGGGTAAAACCGCGATGACCAAAAATATTGCCGTAGGCGATGCCAAACTTAAAGGCCAGGACGTCGGCATCCGGCAGCATGGCAAGGACGATCCCGGCAAACAGCAGGCGCGGAGGAATAACGCGGGTGCCCAGGCCTAAGCCCAGGCAAAGCGGAACAGCGGCGTGGGTGATAATGGTAGGCATAGCAGTTATCCATGGCAAATCATGGAAATATAGCAGAGCCTGATCGGGCTCTGCGTCGGGCACAAATCTGAATTATGCCGATTCCCGGGCGATCAGCTGCCCGGACAAGGTAATGCGCTGGGTTTGCAGTTCGGGCTCTTTCAGCTTGCGGATCATCAGCCCGGCTGCCTGCCGCCCGGTCTCTTCACTGGCAGACGAGACGTAGGTAAACGACGGCGAGGTGAGGTTAACGTGAAGCATATCCTCAAACCCCACCAGCGCCACTTGTTGGGTCAGAAACACGTCTTTGCCGACGGTGCGTCCCACGTGATGGATCCCGGAGATCGACCCGATCATCGCATCCGGCGAGTGGCAGAGCAGGGCGGTGATGGTGTTGTTCTTCTCCAGCAGCTGACGGGCAGCGAAGCTCACCGCCTGGGTATCGTCGCTACAGGCGGGGGCGGACTCCTCGCGAAACACCAGCCCGTTTTGCGTCATCGCGCTGCGAAACCCCAGCAGACGCTGCTCGCGAATTAAGTCGCCTTCTCTGCCGCCGATATAGGCAATATTGCGATGGCCGCGCTCAATCAGATAGCGGGTGGCAAGATGCGCCGCCTGGCGGTTATCGCGCATCACCAGATTGCAGGTTTCATCCAGCAGCGATTGCGACACGGCAACCAGCGGCAGGGCACACTGGCGGATCATCGCGGGCAGGGCGGCAGTGCGGGTATCAGAGGCCAGATAGATCACTCCGGCGACGCCCTGCTGCTTAAAGGAGAGCAGGCAGCGCTCCAGGTGATCATGGTCGTTCAGCGGCTGGCCGAGAAAGACCATAAAACCTTGCTTCTCCAGCTCCTGGACGATGCTGGCCATCACTTTGATGGAAAAGCTGTCGCTGAAATCACGCAGGATCAGGCCGATAAGATTGGAGGTGTTGGACCGGAGATTGGCTGCGGCAACGTTATGCACGTAGCCCAGCGCGGTGATGGCGGCGTGAACCTTTTCGATTGTCGCCTCAGAGATTTTTCCCTTCTGACGCAGTACCAGCGAGACGGTCGAAACCGATACCCCTGACTCTCTGGCGACATCTATGATGCTGACCTTCTTCACATCTTCTCCCTGAATGCCTGATAAGACAACGTCCCCCGTAAGAGTACAGGAGACGCGTCAATCAGGCTGAATTATTTACCGATCATCGTCGACATGGTCTGGGCGATAAACTGCGCCCTTGCGCCAAAGATAACCTGGATGCCGGAGTCGCCCACGAATACCACCCCGCGTGCCCCCAGCCCGTTCAGGCCATCTTTATCGACCATATTGCTCTTCGCCACTTCCAGACGCAGTCGGGTAATGCAGGAGCCGACAGAGTCGATATTCTGCGCCCCACCCAGCAGACCGATAATTTCGGTAGCGATTTCGGTATCCGTTTTGTCATTCGCATTGGCGGTGACGTCGGTGCGGCCCGGTGTTTTCACGTCGAAGCGACGGATCACAAAGCGGAAGGTGAAGTAGTAAATCAGCGCCATTGGAATACCGATGATCACCGCATTCAGGAAGTTGGTCTGGTAGCCGTTGAACGACGGCAGGATGCCAAACGACAGGTAGTCGATAAAGCCCGCCGAGAAGGATTTGGCGATGTGCGCATCCAGCAGATACATGGTCATGTACGCCAGGCCCGCCATAATGGCGTTGAAGACGTAGAGGACCGGTGCCACGAAGATAAAGGTGAACTCAACCGGCTCGGTGATGCCGGTCAGGAAACAGGTCAGCGCGGCGGAGAACAGAATACCGGCGGCGATCTTTTTGTTTTTGGTGTGCGCTTCGTGGTACATCGCCAGACAGGCCGCAGGCAGCGCGAACAGCATCAGCGGGAACTCACCCTGCATGAACTTACCGGCATTCTGGTACGTATCGCTGCTGAAGGATTTCACCCCTTCTTCCAGCATTTTGAACCAGATGGTCTGGTCGCCGTGGATCACCTGACCGGCCTGAGTGGTGTAATCCCCAAACGAGTACCAGAACGACGGATACCAGATATGGTGCAGACCCAGCGGGATCAGCGCGCGTTCGACCAGGCCAAAGATAAAGGTTGAGGCCGCCTGGTTATCGCCGTTGACGATCACCGACAGGGCATCGATACCGGCCTGGATGTGCTGCCAGACGTACGGCAGCAGCAGACCCATCACAAATGACAGGAATGCAGTGGCAATCGCCACAAAGCGCTTGCCGGAGAAGAAGCCGAGGAATTCCGGCAGCTGCATGGTGTGGAAGCGGTTATAGCACCATGCGGCGAGAATACCGCACAGCAGGCCGCCAAAGACGCCCATCTGCAGCGTCGGAATGCCGACCACCATCGCGTATTTCCCGCCCTGGGAGGCCATTTCCGGGGTGATGCCGAGCACCGTCCCGATGGTGATGTTGGTGATAAACACCGATACCGCCGCAGAGAGTGCCGCAATGCCCGATTCCGATGCCAGACCTACGGCAGAACCGATGGCGAAGAGCATTGGCAGGTTGTCAAAGATAACCCCGCCCGCATTCATCATCAGCGGTAAATGGAACTTGTCACCGAAGGCCAACAGCAGGCCTGCGGCAGGAAGCAGTGAGATCGGCAGCATCAAGGCGCGACCAATCATCGATAATTTCGACAGCGATTTAACAAATCCTGATATCAGACTCATGCTGATTTCCCCCGAGTGCGCTCTGTGAGCGCTGTTATAGTGAGTAGAACGTTTTAGTAGAACGTTCTACTTATCGTGAGGAAAGTGCAGAAATCGCGCAACTTAATTTTCACATTTCAACAAACGAAATAGTGATTTTTTGAAGTCGATCGATAATTAACCGTGATGGGTATAGGGGGATTGAGATCCCCTCTCCCGGTGGGAGAGGGTGAGGGCAACAGCGTGGTGCGGTGTTTACGCTACGACAGTAATGCTCTGACCTTGAAAACTCACCGTCTGACCAGCGACGATTTTGCAACGCTTGCGGGTTTCCACTGCGCCGTCAACGTTGACCAGACCGTCAGCAATGAAGTTCTTCGCCTGCGCACCGCTTTCGCTCCAGCCTTCGAGCTTCAGCAGATCGCACAGCTCGACGTGGGGGTGTTTACCTAATGAAAATGTGGTCATCTTACGCTTCCTCTACGTCGTGATATTCAACGCATGCCTGCAAAGTATTCTCAATCAAAGTTGCTACGGTCATTGGACCGACGCCGCCCGGTACCGGAGTGATATAGGATGCGCGCGCGGCGGCATCTTCATACACCACATCGCCGACCACTTTGCCGTTTTCCAGACGGTTAATGCCTACGTCCACGACAATCGCGCCTTCTTTGATCCACTCGCCCGGAATAAAGCCCGGCTTACCCACGGCAACGATCAGCAGATCGGCGTTTTCAACGTGATGACGCAGGTTTTTGGTGAAGCGGTGGGTCACGGTGGTGGTGCAGCCCGCCAGCAGCAGCTCCATGCTCATCGGGCGACCAACGATGTTGGAGGCGCCAATCACCACGGCGTTCAGGCCGTAGGTGTCGATGTTATAACGCTCCAGCAGCGTCACGATACCACGTGGGGTACAGGGACGCAGGCGCGGTGCACGCTGGCACAGACGACCGACGTTATACGGGTGGAAACCGTCCACGTCTTTGTCTGGAGCGATACGTTCCAGTACTTTCACGTTGTCGATACCCGCAGGCAGTGGCAGCTGAACCAGGATGCCGTCGATTTCTTTATCGGCATTCAGGGTATCAATCAGCTCGAGCAGTTCAGCTTCGCTGGTGGTTTCCGGCAGATCGTAGGAGCGGGAGAGAAAGCCGACCTCTTCGCAGGCTTTACGCTTGCTGCCGACATAAATTTGCGATGCCGGGTTGCTGCCGACCAGCACAACGGCCAGCCCAGGGGCACGTTTTCCGGCAGCAGTTCGCGCCTTCACTTTTTCCGCAACCTCAGAGCGCACCTGCTGCGCAATCGTTTTACCGTCAATAATCTTTGCTGCCATCAGAGAGAAGATTCCGTCTGTAAGGTATGAAAGGGGGATTGCGCACATTTTGTCAGAAGCGAGGGCCGCTGTCAGTCACACTTTGCGGATTTTCCTGTTTCACGCGGTGGCCGCCCGACATCAGTATGAATTGAAAGGGGATCGAACTAAAATGCATTGACTCATCACGCTTTGACCGTATAATTCCACGCGCTTCATCACCGCGAAGCACGCGCATTTCAGTGCGCCCTTAGCTCAGTTGGATAGAGCAACGGCCTTCTAAGCCGTAGGTCGTAGGTTCGAATCCTACAGGGCGTACCATTTCACATCAGTCATTACATCACTCACACACTCAAAACCCCCGTTTACGTTCATCCGGACGCGACTCCTCACGCTTATTCTACGAACCCACCATTTCGTTGATCTACCGACAACATTTACCTCCATTGGGGTATGCACCTTTAACACATCCTGAAATATCGTATGGGCAAAAATAACTACGCATAAACTGTGCGGTTTTTATTGCCGCTTCGCCACCCAGGCAAGCGCCGTCATGGAAGGGCGATATCATGGTTGATCACTCCCGTCGAGGCATGTTGACAGGCAGATGGCGTCAAGCCAGCAGCGGGATCCGTCCGCCCTGGAGTGGGGTAGAGCAGCACTTTCTCGCACTTTGCACTCGCTGTGACGCCTGCATTCAGGCCTGTGAGAGCAACATTCTGGAACGTGGCCAGGGAGGCTATCCGAGCGTCAATTTCCAAAAAGGCGAATGCAGTTTTTGCGCTGCGTGCGCGCAGGTCTGTCCTGAATCACTCTTTCTTTCGCGCCACACCAGGGCCTGGGATCTGATGTTTATCGTTGAGGCACATTGCCTGGCGAATCAGTCCGTTGAGTGTCATCGCTGCCAGGACAGCTGCGAACCGATGGCGATTCGATTTCGCCCCACGCTGTCGGGCATTTATCAGCCCCAACTCGATAACCAGACCTGTAACGGATGCGGGGCGTGTGTCGCCAGTTGCCCGGTATCAGCCATTAAAGCGGAGTACAACCATGTCAACTAGCTGGCAAGTCTGCAGCCTGGTTGTTCAGGCCAAACGTCAGCACATCAGCGCTATCAGCGCTCAGCTGGCTGATTTTCCGGGTTGCGAGGTCGCCCTGAGCGACGAAGCAAGCGGTCAGATGATCGTGGTGGTAGAAGCGGAACAACACGACACGCTGATGCAAACAATTGAGTCGGTACGCAACGTTACGGACGTACTGGCGGTGTCGCTGGTTTATCACCAGCAGGATGAGCAAGGTGAGGAAACACCATGAAACTCAGTCGTCGTAGCTTTATGAAAGCCAACGCCGTTGCGGCCGCTGCGGCGGCTGCCGGGCTCAGCGTACCGGGTGTCGCCCGGGCGGTGGTCGGACAGCAGGAAGCCATTAAGTGGGATAAAGCCCCGTGCCGTTTTTGCGGAACCGGGTGTGGCGTGCTGGTCGGCACCCAGCAGGGACGCGTTGTCGCCTGCCAGGGCGACCCGGATGCGCCGGTTAACCGGGGCCTGAACTGTATTAAGGGCTACTTCCTGCCCAAAATCATGTACGGAAAGGACCGTTTAACCCAGCCGCTGCTGCGCATGAAAGACGGTGCATACAGTAAGGACGGCGAATTTACGCCCATCAGCTGGGAAAAAGCCTTCGACGTGATGGAAGAGAAATTCAAAACGTCGATGAAAGAGAAGGGCCCGGAGTCTGTCGGGATGTTCGGCTCCGGTCAGTGGACCATCTGGGAAGGCTACGCCGCAGCCAAGCTGTTCAAAGCCGGTTTACGCACCAACAACATCGACCCGAACGCGCGTCACTGCATGGCCTCGGCGGTGGTGGGCTTTATGCGCACCTTCGGGATGGATGAGCCGATGGGCTGCTACGACGATATCGAGCAGACCGACGCCTTTGTGCTGTGGGGCGCCAACATGGCAGAGATGCACCCGATCCTGTGGTCACGCATCACCAACCGTCGCCTGACTGACCCGAACGTGACCGTCGCCGTGCTCTCCACCTTCCAGCACCGCAGCTTTGAGCTGGCGGATAACGGCATGATCTTTACGCCGCAAACCGACCTGGTGATCCTCAACTACATCGCCAACTACATTATTCAAAACGACGCGATCAACCAGGATTTCTTCAGCAAACACGTCAACCTGCGCAAAGGGGTGACGGATATCGGCTACGGCCTGCGTCCGACCCATCCGCTGGAAAAGGCCGCCAAAAACCCAGGTTCTGATGCCTCCGAGCCGATGAGCTTTGAGGATTACAAAGCCTTCGTTGCCGAGTACACGCTGGATAAGACGGCCGAGATGACCGGCGTGCCAAAAGATCAGCTGGAAATGCTGGCGAAGCTCTATGCCGATCCTAAGAAGAAAGTGATCTCCTACTGGACGATGGGCTTTAACCAGCACACGCGCGGCGTGTGGGCCAACAATCTGGTCTACAACATTCACCTGCTGACCGGCAAAATTGCCCAGCCGGGCTGCGGGCCATTCTCGCTGACTGGTCAGCCTTCAGCCTGCGGTACCGCCCGTGAAGTGGGCACCTTCGCCCACCGCCTGCCGGCGGACATGGTGGTCACCAACGAAAAACACCGGGCTATCTGCGAGAAGCAGTGGCAGATCCCTGCTGGCACCATTCCAGCGAAGGTTGGGCTGCACGCCGTGGCCCAGGATCGGGCCCTGAAAGACGGCAAGCTGAACGTCTACTGGACGATGTGTACCAACAACATGCAGGCCGGGCCGAACATAAACGAAGAGCGTATGCCGGGCTGGCGCGATCCGCGCAACTTTATCATTGTCTCCGATCCCTACCCGACCGTCAGCGCGCTGGCTGCCGACCTGATCCTGCCCACCGCGATGTGGGTAGAAAAAGAGGGTGCCTACGGCAACGCCGAACGCCGCACCCAGTTCTGGCGTCAGCAGATTAAAGCGCCGGGCGAAGCCAAATCTGACCTCTGGCAGCTGGTTGAGTTTTCCCGTCGCTTCAAAACCGACGAGGTCTGGCCAGAAGAACTGCTGGCACAGAAACCGGAGCTACGCGGCAAAACCTTGTATGAGGTGCTGTTCGCCACTCCTGGGGTGAGCAAATTCCCGCTGAGCGAAATCGCTGAAGAGCAGCTGAACGACGAATCCCGCGAGCTGGGCTTCTACCTGCAAAAAGGGCTGTTCGAAGAGTATGCCTGGTTTGGCCGCGGTCACGGCCACGATCTGGCCCCGTTCGACGATTACCACAAAGCGCGCGGTCTGCGCTGGCCGGTGGTCGATGGCAAAGAGACCCTCTGGCGCTACAGCGAAGGTCACGATCCGTACGTCAAAGCGGGAGAGGGCTACAAGTTCTACGGCAAACCGGATGGCAAAGCGGTGATCTTCGCCCTGCCGTTTGAACCGGCGGCAGAAGCGCCGGACAAAGAATTCGACCTGTGGCTCTCTACCGGTCGCGTGCTGGAGCACTGGCACACCGGCAGCATGACGCGCCGCGTGCCTGAGCTGCACCGCGCCTTCCCGGAAGCGGTGCTGTTTATTCACCCGCTGGACGCCAAAGCCCGCGATCTGCGCCGGGGTGAAAAGGTCAAAGTCATCTCCCGCCGGGGCGAAGTGATTTCAGTGGTGGAAACCCGTGGCCGTAACCGTCCGCCGCAGGGGCTGGTGTACATGCCGTTCTTCGACGCCGCGCAGATGGTGAATAACCTGACCCTGGATGCGACGGATCCGCTCTCGAAAGAGACGGACTTCAAGAAGTGCGCCGTTAAGCTGGCGAAGGTGTAACGGTCATGTCCCGGTCAGCGAAGCTGCAAAATGGCCGCCGCCGCTTTCTGCGCGATGTGCTTCGCACCGCGGGCGGGCTGGCTGCCGTGGGCGTCGCACTGGGATTACAACAGCACACCGCCAGGGCAACGGGCGTGCGGCTGCGCCCGCCGGGTGCGCTAAGTGAAAACGCCTTCGCCAGCGCCTGCATGCGCTGCGGCCAGTGCGTTCAGGCCTGCCCCTACGACACCCTGAAGCTGGCGACGCTGGCCTCCGGGCTGTCGGCCGGCACGCCGTACTTTGTCGCCCGGGATATCCCCTGCGAAATGTGTGAAGACATCCCCTGCGCCAAAGTCTGCCCCAGCGGCGCGCTGGATCGCGAAATAGCGTCTATCGATGATTCGCGGATGGGGCTGGCGGTGCTGCTGGACCAGGAAAACTGCCTCAACTTCCAGGGCTTACGCTGCGACGTTTGCTATCGCGAATGCCCAAAGCTCGACGAGGCCATCACCCTCGAGCTGGATCGCAATATCCGCACCGGCAAGCACGCGCGATTTCTGCCCACCGTGCACAGCAGTGCCTGCACCGGCTGCGGTAAATGCGAGAAGGTCTGCGTCCTGGAGCAACCGGCGATAAAAGTCCTGCCGCTGTCGCTGGCGAAAGGGGAGTTGGGCCACCACTACCGCTTCGGCTGGCTGGAGGGGAACGATGGCAAACCGTAAACGCGATGCTGGGCGGGAAGCGCAGGCGAAAAAGGGCTGGTGGCGGAGTCACCGCTGGCTGGTTTTACGTCGTCTTAGCCAGCTTGCGGTGCTGGGGATGTTCCTCAGCGGCCCGTGGTTGGGGGTGTGGATCCTGCACGGAAACTACAGCAGCAGCCTGCTGTTCGACACCGTTCCGCTGACCGATCCGTTGATTGCCCTGCAAAGCCTGGCGAGTGGCCATCTGCCCGCCACCGTGGCGCTGACCGGGGCGGTCATTATCACGGTGCTGTATGCCCTGGCAGGCAAACGCCTGTTTTGCAGCTGGGTCTGCCCGCTGAACCCGGTGACTGATTTTGCGGGTTGGTTGCGCAGACGGTTTGACCTGAATCAGTCCGCGACGATCCCACGCTCTATACGCTACGTGCTGCTGGCGGTAGTGCTGATTGGCTCCGCGCTGACCGGCACGCTGCTGTGGGAGTGGATTAACCCGGTCTCGCTGCTCGGACGCAGTCTGGTGATGGGGTTTGGCAGCGGCGCACTGCTGATCGTCGCCCTGTTTTTATTTGATTTACTGGTCGTTGAGCACGGCTGGTGCGGGCACCTTTGCCCGCTGGGTGCCCTGTACGGCGTGCTGGGTAGCCAGGGCGCGTTAACGGTGGCGGCCAAAGACCGACACAACTGTAACCGCTGTATGGATTGTTTTCATGTTTGCCCGGAACCGCACGTGCTGCGTGCCCCGGTGCTGGATGAGCACAGCCCGGTGCAGGTGACCAGCCGTGACTGCATGGCCTGCGGTCGCTGTGTCGACGTTTGTTCTGAGGATGTTTTTACAATAACTCTACACAAAATCATTCGAGATGCATCGCAGCCAACAAAGAGGCAGCTTGAAGGATGAAGTGTATATGCGATGGAGTTCGGGAGCGAAACAATGAAAAGCCATGACCTGAAGAAAGCGCTGTGCCAGTGGACGGCCGGGATTGCCCTGGTGGTGAGCGGTGCGGTTTGGGCAGCAAATGGAGTGGATCTCAGCCAGTCGCCGGAAGTCTCCGGAACCCAGGAGGGGGCGATTCATATCCAGAAAGAGCAGGGGCGGATGCCGCTGAACTATGTTAACCAGCCGCCGATGATCCCGCACAGCGTGGACGGGTATCAGGTATCCACCAACACCAACCGCTGCCTGCAGTGTCACGGCGTGGAGAGCTATCGCACCACCGGCGCACCGCGCATCAGCCCAACGCACTTTATGGACAGCGACGGTAAAGTCGGGGCCGAAGTGGCGCCGCGTCGCTACTTCTGCCTGCAGTGCCACGTCCCGCAGGCCGATGCCGCGCCGATTGTGGGTAACACCTTTACCCCATCAAAAGGTTACGGGAAATAAGAGGTCACTATGCAAAATTCTAACCCTAACCCTAAACCTGGCTGGATTAAGCGCCTCTGGCAATGGTGGCGTCGTCCCAGTCGTCTGGCGCTGGGCACGCTGCTGTTAATCGGTTTCGTCGGCGGCATTATTTTCTGGGGCGGCTTTAACACCGGGATGGAAAAAGCCAACACCGAAGCGTTCTGCATTAGCTGTCACGAAATGCGTAACACCGTCTATCAGGAGTACATGGAGTCGGTGCACTACAACAACCGCAGCGGCGTGCGGGCCACCTGTCCTGACTGCCACGTTCCGCACGAGTTTGGTCCTAAAATGATCCGTAAGATCAAGGCCAGTAAAGAGCTGTACGCCAAGGCGACCGGACTGATCGACACGCCGCAGAAATTTGAAGACCACCGCCTGACCATGGCCCAGAGCGAGTGGCGACGCATGAAAGAGAACAACTCGCAGGAGTGCCGTAACTGCCACAACTTCGAGTTTATGGATTTAACGGCCCAGAAAGGCGTCGCGGCAAAAATGCACGACCAGGCCGTCAAAGATGGGCAAACCTGTATTGACTGTCATAAAGGGATTGCCCACAAGCTCCCGGATATGCGCGACGTCAAACCGGGCTTTTAACAGGATGTTAATGCGTGGGCCAACTTGACGCTAAAGCGCTGCTCTGCGAGCGGGATGACAGAATACTGTTCAGCAATCTGTCATTCCAGGTGAACGCCGGGGAGTGGGTACAAATTACCGGGGGCAACGGCGCAGGGAAAACCACCCTGCTGCGGCTGCTCACCGGGCTCGCGCGCCCTGATGCCGGGGAGGTGTGCTGGCAAGGGCAGCCCCTGCATCGGGTGCGCGACAGCTATCATCAGGATCTGCTGTGGATTGGCCATCAGCCGGGGATCAAAACCCGGCTGACGGCGCTGGAGAACCTGCGCTTTTTCCATCACCACGGCGACACGCAGCAGTGCCTGGAGGCGCTGGCCCAGGCGGGCCTCGCCGGATACGAAGACCTTCCCGTCAGCCAACTCTCTGCCGGACAGCAGCGCCGCGTGGCGCTGGCGCGTCTGTGGCTGACCCGCGCCACGCTTTGGATCCTCGATGAACCCTTTACCGCCATCGACGTGAACGGCGTCGAACGCCTGACCCGCCAGATGGCCCGGCATACCGGGCAGGGCGGGATGGTGATCCTGACGACCCACCAGCCGCTGAACGTGGCGAACGATAAAATTCGACGCATCGCCCTGACCCCCGAGAGGGTCGCATCATGATGTGGCGCATCTTCCGTCTCGAACTGCGGGTGGCGTTCCGCCATAGCGCCGAGATCGCCAACCCGCTGTGGTTCTTCCTGATTGTGATCACCCTGTTCCCGCTGAGTATTGGCCCGGAGCCGCAGCTGCTGGCGCGCATTGCCCCCGGTATTATCTGGGTCGCCGCGCTGCTGGCCTCGCTGCTGGCGCTGGAACGGCTGTTCCGTGACGATCTGCAGGACGGCAGCCTGGAACAGCTGATGCTGCTGCCGATCCCGCTCCCGGCGGTGGTGCTGGCCAAGGTGATGGCCCACTGGATGGTGACCGGCCTGCCGCTGCTGGTCCTCTCGCCGCTGGTGGCACTGCTGCTCGGCATGGATCTCTACGGCTGGAAAATTATGGCCCTGACGCTGCTGCTGGGCACCCCGACGCTGGGTTTCCTCGGCGCGCCAGGCGTGGGCTTAACCGTAGGGCTGAAGCGCGGCGGCGTACTGCTGAGCGTGCTGGTGCTGCCGCTTACCATCCCGTTACTGATTTTTGCGACCGCAGCGATGGATGCGGCCTCCATGCACCTTCCCGTTGAGGGGTACATGGCGATTCTGGGGGCGCTACTGGCGGGCAGCGCAACGTTAAGCCCGTTTGCGACGGCGGCTGCGTTACGCATCAGTGTGCAGTAGCGCGGTAATCATTGGATTGAATCTGGTAACTGAATTATGTGGAAAACACTGCATCAACTGGCGAACCCGCCGCGGCTGTATCAGATCTGCGGTTACTTTATTCCCTGGCTGGCGATAGCCAGCGCGCTGGTGCTGGCCGTGGGCTGGATTTGGGGCTTTGGCTTTGCGCCTGCGGATTATCAGCAGGGGCAGAGCTATCGCATTATTTATCTGCATGTTCCGGCGGCCATCTGGTCGATGGGGATTTACGCCTCGATGGCGGTGGCGGCCTTTATCGGCCTGGTGTGGCAGCTGAAAATGGCCAACCTGGCGCTGGCGGCGATGGCACCCATTGGGGCGGTGTTGACCTTTATTGCGCTGGTAACCGGCTCCGCCTGGGGCAAACCGATGTGGGGAACCTGGTGGGTGTGGGATGCACGCCTGACCTCCGAGCTGGTGCTGCTGTTTCTCTACGTGGGGGCCATTGCCCTGTGGCACGCCTTTGACGATCGCCGTCTGGCCGGTCGCGCTGCCGGCATTCTGGTGCTGATTGGTGTGGTCAACTTACCCATCATTCACTACTCGGTGGAGTGGTGGAACACCCTGCATCAGGGCTCAACCAATATGCAGCAGAGCATCGATCCGGCCATGCGCACGCCGCTGCGCCTGGCGATCGTCGGCACGCTGCTGCTGTTTATCACGCTGACGCTGATGCGGGTGCGTAACCTGATTTTACTCATGGAAAAACGCCGCCCGTGGGTGAGTGAACTGATTTTAAAGAGAGGCCGCCAATGAACAGTGCGTTTGCATCCTGGAGTGAATTCTTCGCCATGGGCGGCTACGCCTTTTACGTCTGGCTGGCGGTGGCGATGACCGTGATCCCGCTGGCGATACTGGTGGCGCATACCGCCCAGCAGCATCGCGCCATTCTTCGCGGCATCGCCCAACAGCGCGCCCGGGAGTCCCGCATGCGGGCCGCTCAGGCACAGGAGGCGGCATGAATCTGCGTCGTAAAAACCGTCTGTGGGTGGCCTGCGCCGTGCTGGCCGGGCTGGCGCTGACTATTACCCTGGTGCTCTACGCCCTGCGTTCCAACATCGACCTGTTCTACACCCCGGGCGAGATCCTGTACGGCAAGCGCGAAACGCACCAGCTGCCGGAAGTCGGCCAGCGCCTGCGCGTGGGCGGGATGGTGATGGCCGGTAGCGTCAAGCGCGACCCGGAATCGTTAAAAGTGAATTTCAGCATCTATGACGCCGAAGGCGTGGTGGATGTGACCTACGACGGCATTCTGCCGGATCTGTTCCGCGAAGGGCAGGGCGTGGTGGTGCAGGGCGAACTTGGCGAGAACAACCATGTGCAGGCGAAAGAGGTGCTCGCCAAACATGATGAAAACTACACCCCGCCGGAAGTGGAAAAAGCGATGCAGGAAAACCACCGTCGTCCGGCAAGTGTGTATAAGGATAACGCCTCATGATGCCTGAAATTGGCAACGGGCTGCTGTGCCTGGCGCTGGGCGTGGCGCTGCTTCTCTCGCTGTACCCGCTGTGGGGCGTGGCGCGCAATGACCCGCGGATGATGGCCTCGGCGAGGCTGTTTTCCTGGCTGCTGTTTATGCTGGTGACGGGCGCGTTTATCGTGCTGATCCACGCGTTCGTGGTGAACGACTTCTCGGTGACCTACGTTGCCAGCAACTCCAACACCCAACTGCCGGTCTGGTATCGCGTGGCGGCCACCTGGGGCGCACACGAAGGCTCCCTGCTGCTGTGGGTGCTGCTGATGAGCGGCTGGACCTTTGCCGTGGCGCTGTGCAGCCAGCGGATGCCACCCGACGTGGTCGCCCGCGTGCTGGCGGTGATGGGGATGGTTAGCGTCGGCTTCCTGCTGTTTATCCTCTTCACCTCCAACCCCTTTGCCCGCACGCTGCCGGACTTTCCGATTGAAGGCCGGGACCTGAACCCGCTTCTGCAGGACCCGGGCCTGATTTTCCATCCGCCGCTGCTGTATATGGGCTACGTCGGCTTCTCGGTGGCCTTTGCCTTTGCGATTGCCGCCCTGCTGAGCGGGCGACTGGACAGCACCTTTGCCCGTTTTGCCCGCCCGTGGACGCTGGCGGCATGGGTGTGCCTGACCCTCGGTATCGTGCTCGGCTCCGCGTGGGCCTATTACGAGCTGGGCTGGGGCGGGTGGTGGTTCTGGGACCCGGTCGAGAACGCCTCGTTTATGCCGTGGCTGGTGGGCACCGCCCTGATGCACTCCCTGGCGGTGACGGAACAGCGCGCCAGCTTTAAAGCCTGGACCCTGCTGCTGGCGATTAGCGCCTTTTCCCTGTGCCTGTTGGGCACCTTCCTCGTACGCTCCGGGGTGCTGGTTTCGGTGCATGCCTTTGCGTCCGACCCGTCGCGCGGGATGTTTATCCTCGCCTTTATGGTGCTGGTGATTGGTGGCTCGCTGCTGCTGTTTGCCACCCGCGGGCACAAAGTTCGCTCCCGGGTGAACAATGCACTTTGGTCGCGGGAGTCGCTGCTGCTCGGCAACAACATCCTGCTGATCACCGCCATGCTGGTGGTGCTGCTGGGCACGCTGCTACCGCTGGTGCATAAGCAGCTCGGGCTGGGCAGCATTTCGATTGGCGAGCCGTTCTTCAACACCCTGTTCACCTGGCTGATGGCGCCGTTTGCGCTGCTGGTAGGGATCGGACCGCTGGTGCGCTGGGGACGCGACCGTCCGCGCAAGCTCCAGCGTCTGCTGGTTATCGCCCTGGTCAGCACCTTCGCGCTGTCGCTGCTGCTGCCGTGGCTGTTCGAGAGCAAGATTGTTGCCATGACGGTGGTCGGGCTGGCGATGGCGTGCTGGATCTTTGTGCTGGCGATCGCGGAAGTCGCGCTGCGCGTCTCGCGTGGGACGACGATGACGCTCAGCTACTGGGGCATGGTGGCGGGTCACCTCGGGCTGGCGGTCACTGTCGTCGGGATCGCCTTCAGCCAGAACTACAGCGTAGAGCGTGATGTGCGCATGAAAGCGGGGGAAAGTGTCCAGATCCACGACTATCGCTTTACCTTCCGCGACGTGAACGAGATCGCCGGGCCTAACTACCGGGGCGGCGTGGCGACGATTGGCGTCACGCGAAACGGCAAAGCCGAAGCGGTGCTGCATGCGGAAAAACGCTTCTACAACAGCAACAGCGCGATGATGACCGAAGCGGCGATTGACGGCGGGATCACCCGCGACCTGTACGCCGCCCTCGGGGAAGAGCTGGATAACGGTGCCTGGGCCGTGCGCCTGTACTACAAACCTTTTGTGCGCTGGATTTGGGCGGGAGGATTACTGATGGCGCTGGGTGGGCTGCTGTGCCTGTTCGATCCGCGCTATCGCCAGCGCGGCAAGCAACGCACGACTGCGGAGGCGACGGTATGAAGCGTAACGTCCTGGTCATTCCTTTTGTGATCTTTCTGGTGATTGCGGCGCTTCTGCTGTGGCAGCTGGCGCGCAACGCCGAGGGAGACGATCCGACCAATCTGGAGTCGGCGCTGATTGGTAAGCCTGTGCCGACGTTTCGCCTTGAGTCGCTGGATAACCCCGGTCAGCACTATCAGGCGGATATCCTCACCCAGGGCAAACCGGTGCTGCTCAACGTCTGGGCGACCTGGTGCCCGACCTGCCGCGCTGAACATCAGTATCTGAACCAGCTCTCCGCGCAGGGGATCCGCGTGGTGGGCATGAATTACAAAGACGACCGTCAGAAAGCCATTACCTGGCTGAAAGAGCTCGGCAACCCCTATGGGCTGAGCCTGTTTGACGGGGACGGTATGCTGGGGCTGGATCTGGGGGTGTACGGCGCGCCGGAGACCTTCCTGATCGACGGAAAAGGGATCATTCGCTACCGCCACGCAGGCGCGCTGACTGCGCAGGTCTGGGATCGTGAACTCAAGCCGCTGTGGGACAAGTACAGCCAGGAGGCCGCACAATGAGATTTTTACAGGCTTTGCTGATGCTGGTGCTATCCGGCCAGGCGCTGGCCACCATCGACGTGATGCCGTTTAAGGATGAGGCGCAGGAGCAGCAGTTCCGTCAGCTGACGGAGCAGCTGCGCTGTCCAAAATGCCAGAACAACAGCATTGCCGATTCCAACTCGATGATCGCCGTCGACCTGCGTCAGAAGGTGTATGAACTGATGCAGGAGGGGAAGAGCAATAAGCAGATTGTGGAGTACATGGTGGCGCGTTACGGCAGCTTCGTGACCTACGATCCTCCGCTCACCCCGCTGACTATTTTGCTGTGGATCCTGCCGCTGGCCGCCATGGGGACCGGGGGCTGGGTGATCTACTCCCGATCCCGCCGCCGGGTGCGGATCGCGCCGGATGCCGCTAGCGATAAAACCTTGCCCCAGGGCAAACGCGCCGGAGCATGGGTGTATGCCCCCGGCGTCGTGATTGCGCTGGCGGTGGGGGCGGGGAGTTACTACCAGACCGGACACTATCAGCAGGTGAAGATCTGGCAGCAGGCGACGGCACAGACGCCCGCTCTGCTGGAACGGGCGTTAAATGCGAAGGCGCAGCCGCTAAATGAAGAGGAGCTGACCCGTCTGGCGCTCGGCCTGCGCACCCGTTTGCAAAGCGATGAGGGCAATATCGAAGGCTGGATCATGCTGGGTCGTATCGGCATGGCGCTGGGCAATGCCAGCACCGCCACCGAAGCGTACGCCAACGCATACCGGCTCGATCCAAAAAACAGCGACGCCGCGCTGGGCTACGCCGAGGCGCTGACCCGTTCAACCGATCCGGAGGATAATCGCCGGGGTGGGGCGCTGCTGCGCCAGCTGGTGAAAAGCGATCATGCCAACGTGCGCGTCCTGAGCATGTTTGCCTTTAACGCCTTCGAGCAGCAGCGGTTCAGTGAGGCGGTGGCGGCCTGGGAGATGATGCTGAAATTACTTCCCGCCAACGATACCCGCCGTTCCGTGATTGAGCGCAGTATCCAGCAGGCGCTGGAGCAGGCGAAGTAACGGCCCGGTGTGTTACAGGCCGCGGGTTTGCAGGAACAGGATGGTGGCTGCCACGCGCGAGCGCACGTTCAGTTTGCGCAGCAGGTTGCGAATATGTACCTTCACCGTCTGCTCAGCGATGTTCAGGCTGGCGGCGATCTGCTTATTCGACAACCCCTGCGCCAGCTCGTGGAGCACGTCCAGCTCACGCTCGGTCAGCACGCTCAGTGGGTCCGCTTGTTCGCCGGAGACGTCGCGATCGCGCAGGTAGTCGCTGACGAATTCGCTGAACACCTTTCCCCCCTTCGCGCCCGCGAGGATATCATTCAGCAGCACTTCCGGATCGCTGTCTTTCAGTAAATAGCCGTCAGCACCCGCGTTGATCAGGGCGTAGATATCGCTGGTGGAATCCGACGCGGTCAAGATGATGACCTGGGCAGTCACCTCTTCACGACGCAGGGCATTAAGGGTATCCAGCCCGCTCATCCCTTTCATATTGAGATCCAGCAGGATCACATCCGGTTCAAGGCGGTTGGCCAACTGGATGGCGCTCTCGCCATCACCCGCTTCGGCCACCACGTTAAAATCGCTATTCAGGGCCAGCAGCTGGCGGATCCCTCTGCGCATCAGTGGATGATCGTCCACAATAAGTACCTGAAAAGGCGTAACTTCAGACACACTCTTCTCCTGAGTATTTCGTTATTGTTGTTGGCGAACGCCCGTCCGTACGTACCGGGAGCATCGCAGGCGATAGTGTATGCCCCTGAATAGGGTTTTGCATCGGGCATTGTTCAGGGAATATGAGCATATTCTCATTCCTGGTGTGGGTATTGGACGTCAGGGTGGCATTTTGCCGCTCCCAGGATAAACTATCTCAAATATTCACTATTTTGAGATAGTTTGCGTATGGCGATTAAGCGTCCACCTGTCCTGATACCGCTGGAATCTCTGACGGGGGCCGATTTTGCAGCCTACCTGTCGTATACGCGCATTACCGACGATAAAGGCCGCTATCTGCCGTTTGATGAATTCAGGCACCGGGTCACGCGCCGGGAGAACCTCGCCCTGGCCTGGACGCTGACCCGCCGCACGCGGGATGCGGCAATGCAGCGTATCGACTACCGCAACGAGGCGGGGGAACAGGCCGGATTTATCCTGACGCCTGCGATTGCCGCCACCTGCGAGCGGGTGGATAAGCACGCTACCCGGCTGGCGCTCAATGACCTGATTAACCGTCTTCGCGGGGCAGGGGCGGCGTTGATGCAGCTTGAACTCGAGGAGCCGATCACCAGCGCCCAGTTGGAAGGGGCCAGCACCACCACGCTGGTGGCGCGGGAGATGCTGGGCTCTGGCCGCGCACCGCGCACCGAAGATGAGCACATGATTGCCGGTAACGCCCGGCTGATGGCGGCAATCCCGGATTTGCTGGATGAGCCCCTGACCCCGGATCTGATCTGCCGTATCCATGCCATCGGGATGGAGGGGATCAACGATGCGAAGTACCAGCCGGGAGAATTTCGCACTACCGACGATATCGCCATCGCTGACTATGACGGTAATGTCGTCCACCAACCGCCCGCAGCCGTTCTGCTCCCGGATCGTCTGCAGCGGGTTTGCGACTGGCTGAACAGCGAAACGGATTACGTCCATCCGCTGGTGAAAGGCTGCATCCTGCATTTTATGCTGGCCCATGAACACCCCTTCCGGGACGGAAACGGGCGCACCAGCCGGGGGCTGTTTTACTGGTTTATGCTGAAATCGGGGTACGAGGCGTTCCGCTATATCTCTATCAGCAGTCTGCTGCACGCCGCCCCGGTGAAGTATGCCCACAGCTACCAGTACACCGAAACGGATGGCATGGATCTGACCTATTTTCTGGAGTATCAAGCCGGCGTGATCCGCCGCGCGCTGGACACGCTCTTGCAGCACGTTAACGATCTGGTGATCCGGTGCGCTAATATTGACCGGATATTGTTTGAGTCTGGCGCGCTGTCGCGCCTGCTGCCGCGCCAGGTAACGCTGCTGAATATCATGCTGGCCACGCCAGCAACCCTTTATACCGCCGCCGACGTGAGCGACGCGCTGGGGATTTCGGATAACACCGCCCGCAAGGATTTGCGCGCGTTGGTGCGCGAGGGGCTGGTGGAGGAAGCGGCCACCAACGAGCAGAAAACGGTGTACCGCATCGCGAAGAATCTGAACTAAAGGCAGGGCGCTTTAATATTTGCCTGCTACCGGTCGCTTATAGCTTCCTGATGACATCGGATAAGGCGGGATGCCTGTTCTGTCCGCTGTTTGGGATGCACTATGTCGAGGTAGGAAATGAGTAGCGAAGTAACCTGTAACATCATTGTCAGCAAAATCATGCAGGATAAGTGTGCGTCTGTTATCGATTTTTTCCTCCAGCCGATTTTTAACCTCTCTACCTTCCAGTGCGTGGGGGCTGAGGTGCTTATGAGAGGGATCCATCGCCAGCAGGTGATTGCCCCAGCTGTTTTGCTGCCTCAGGTCGGGATCTCAGACAGCATTATCAACATCGGAAATCACATTATTCGCGAGGCGTTTCTTTTTTTACGCGATGAAATTTTACCCATCAAGCCGGATTTCTTTCTCTGTATTAATGTGGCGACCCATCAGCTGAACGCACCGGAAAGCGCAGAACATATTCTGAACATGCAGAAGCTGTATTCCATTCCAGCTACCGCCATTATTTTTGAGATCACCGCTTCGGAAGAGCCTCTCACTGAAACAGGGGAACAAACGGTGGCGATGCTGCAGACTGTCGGGTTTGGTATTGCGTGGGATGACGTTGCCACCGTGGAACACGTCGAGAGCAAGCTGACGCAAATCCCCAGTGATTACATCAAGCTCGATCGCCGCTGCCTGAAACTGCAACATCTCCAGACCACTGAGGATGTTATCTACCAGGCGCAGCGCTACGGTGCCGTGGTGATCGCCGAAGGGGTCGAAACTATGGCCCAGACGTCGATGCTGTTAAAGCACAATGTAGAGCTGGCGCAGGGGTATTTGTTCTCGCGACCGCTAAAGAAAATTGCATTTAAACAGCAGTTCATCAAACCCTAATCTCGCGGACTGGCTAAAAAAATCCCCGACGCGTCGGGGATTTTTGTTGGTACTTAGTTGATTCTCAGTTCGGTGCCCAGGTATACGGCGCTGCAACGCCTAGCGGCATGCCCACGCCCCACCACACCAGCAGGAACAGACTCCACGCCACAAAGAAAGCGATGGAGTAAGGCATCATAATCGACACCAGCGTACCCACACCGGCCCCTTTCACGTAGCGCTGGCAATACACCACCACCAGCGGGAAGAAGACCATCAGCGGGGTGATGATGTTGGTGCAGGAGTCACCGACGCGGAACGCCGCCTGGGTCAGCTCCGGGGAGATACCCACGGCCATCAGCATCGGCACCATGATAGGTGAGAGCAGCGCCCACTTCGCCGACGCGGAGCCGATCAGCAGGTTAACCGCTGCCGTCAGGACAATCATCCCGATGATGGTCGCTTCGCCCGGGAGTGCCATCGCTTTCAGACCGTCTGCGCCCGCCAGCGCCACCAGCGTGCCGATGTTAGAGTCGTTGAAGGCTTTGATAAACATCGCGCAGAAGAAGGCCATCACCATGTACGATCCCATTTTGCTCATGGAATCATTCATGGCGTTAATCACGTCTTTACCCGATTTAAAGGTCCCGGCGCTTAACCCAAAGACAATGCCCGGCACAATAAAGATCAAGAAAATCAGCGGCACAATCTACTTCATGATTGGCGCACCGTAGGCGGTGAGCGAACCTTCTGCACTGCGCAGGGTCGAGGTTTCTGGCCATGCGGCTGCGGCCAGTGCCGCCAGGCCCAGTACCATCACCAGTCCGGCACGGGTAAAGGCGCGATGCTCCAGCGGGGTGATGCGGGTCATGTCGCCGTCATGCTTATAATCGCCATCAATGGTCATCTTACTGACGCGTGGTTCGACGATGCGCTCCGTTACCCACCAACCGACGAGGGTAATCAGAATGGACGAGGCGATACCAAAGTAGAGATTGCACAGGGTATTAACGGTATAGGTACTGTCGAGGAGTTGGGCTGCAGCCTGGGTAAAGCCCTGCAGCAGCGCGTCGTTGCCGGTGGGCACCATGTTAGCCGCAAAGCCCCCGGAGACGCCGGAGAATGCTGCCGCGATCCCCACCAGCGGGTGGCGACCTGCGGCGATAAAGATAATCGCCCCCAGCGGGATCACCAGCACGTACCCGGCATCGGCCGCCACGTGACTGAACATCGCCACGAAAATCAGCATCGGGGTCAGCAGTTTTTTCGGCGTGACGCGCAGCATTTTCTTGAGCGCAACGTTAATAAAGCCGGAGCTTTCTGCCACGCCCACACCCAGCATAGCGACCAGCACGATCCCCAGCGGGGCAAACCCGGTAAAGGTGGTCACCATCGACGACAGGGTGTTGGTCAACGCTTCGGCGGAGAGCAGGTTATTAACCTGTACCGCCTGCTGGGTGACCGGGTTCACCACGTCGAACTCGACCAGCGACAGCACCGCCGACAGCCCCATCACCAGCAGTAATATGTAGAAGAAGATCAGCGCCGGCTCCGGTAAACGGTTCCCCGCGCGCTCAATCGCGTTTAAAAAACCGCTCATTAAGCGGCTTTCGGACGCGGCTTTATCTGTCCCTGTGAGTGAACTCATTTGTGCTCCTTATTGCTGGTGTGTATTTCAGGATATTTCTATGTATTTCGCGCAATGATAGTTGATAGGTGTTGTGATAAACCAGAGTGATAATTCAAGGTTATTGATCTGGAGGGGTATATATGCATAACTTTACATTTTCCGGTATTTAGATCGGAAAAGGTATAGGAGAATGTTCGGTTTAAATTGTTGTTTGTTAATCGAGAGTGACTTGGGTGGAGTATTTTCATGAAGCGAGTCAATGAGAAAAAAATAAACTCAAATAATTTTTTAATATTTTACCTTAAGCGGTCGCTATTGTTATCCAAGGGTATCCAGTCTGACTGTAGGGGGGCTCTTCACAGATCACAGAATGATTCCAGGAGGACTTAATGATTGCCATTGATATGATGGCTATTGCTATAAATATTGTGCTTATGAACGGGAAGTGTTTTCCGCTTTCTGGGATAGCAAGGTAATTATGGAGAGGTTTTAAAGGGTGCTCCTGTGTTATCGGTTACGATGTTACCTATGTACATGGCTTTGTTTTTAGTCAAAGCCACAATTCAACATCTTTAGATATCTCTTTTCTGTGCGTTATTTCTGTGGTGAAATATCTTCGACGACTTCAATGCCGAGCAGATTTTTTATTGGAATCAATGACGCAGGGAGTTTTGATTCTAATACAAGTAAAGCCCGCGCGCTTTGTGGTCGTGATTCTGTGAGCATCACGGCTTCCATGATCGCCCGGTACTTAACGCACTGAAATAATCCGCGGACAATATCTCTTTCATCTGATATTGACGATTTAACTTCGACTGCTACCCAGTTTTTCTTGCCGCTGAATGACACATCTAAACTATCACCTGAGGGTAATGGATACTCAGTTGTACCAACAGGTGTCCTCTCACCAAGACCAATTAGAGCAGGATTCTGTGCAACATACTCTTTTAAAGCTTTATGTTGTTGACTCTCACCTCCTCCAAAAGCACCCGTAGCTTTTTTTACGAGTAATGTGAAATCAGAGATTACGGGTTCTAGCTCCAGTGCGTCAAGAACATCGTTCCAGTCAGGGAATGAGAAAATATGGTGTAATTCTGCCTGGACGATCTCTCTTTTTCTGCGCAGAGGAAGCGTTGAAAACTCTTCTTGTTTAACTAGAAACCATCCAATGCCTTCTCCTGGGAGACCTGTACTTTTATTTACAACAAGGCATTGAATCGGCGGGATTTTATATTTCCATTTTTTTGAAAGTTTTTCTAACGATTGACCAATGCTTCCAAGAACATAATTTAAGTTGCGTGGATTGGGCATGCCTAATTCTTCAGCAAGATCACAATAAAAAATGGAAGCACCGGCTTTCGCTTGCCGTACAAGCAAGGGTAATGCTGCTCGTGCTCTTATCTGATATTTTTTCTCTCCTGAGATAGGTTCAGAAATTGTGGCTGTAGTCATATTTCCCTCATCTTAGTTTAAGCCCTAACCCGGGCAGTTGAGATAATGTAATGATTTACTTTAACAGCTTCTCACACGGCTTAATCACCCAGTCACTTCCCGCGCCGTGCTCGGCGAACGCCTGCTACCAGCCCCTAATCCAGTGCGCGAGCTCTGCGATACTTATCTGCTGCAGTATCTATTAGAAAAGCTTATCCCCGCACATTAAGCGCGAAGAAAGGGGCCGCAAAGCCCCTTAGACACACCGGTTACGCCACCGTCCCCACAATATCCAGCTCCGCTTCATCCGGGATCTCATTGTAAGAAAGAACCTGAAGTCTCGGGGCAAACAGCCGTCCATACCGCGCGATAATCGGCCGCAGCTGTGGCGTCACCAGCATCACAGGAGCGCGGTTTTGCGCCTTCATCTGCTCGTACACCATCGGCATGGTGTTCTGCAGCTGGGTCAGAATATTCGGGTCCACCGGGAAGCTGTCCAGCGCAATCTTGCCGCTCTGCTGGGCATGGTTCAGCGCATTAAGCAGCAGGTTCTCCAGCGCATTATCCAGGGTATAAACCGACAGCTGGCGCTTTTCACCGTTCACCGCGTTGATAATTGCCCGGCGCAGGGCGAAGCGCACATCCGAGGTCAGCAGGATCGGGTCTTTGGTCACTACCGCGCTCTCCAGCAACGTAGCGGCAATGGTATTGATATCTTTCAAGGACACCTGCTCCAGCAGCAGCTGGCGGTACACCCGCAGCAGCTGGCTGAAGTTCAGCGCCTGGGATAAATCTTCCGCCAGGCGCGGGGCCTGCAAACTCAAGCGCTGGTGCAGGTGGGTGATGTCGTCGTAGTTAAATAGCTCCGGCAGATAGTGGCGCGCCACTTTATTGACGTGGGTCGCCACCACGCTGGCGCAATCCACCACCTGGTACCCCAGGTTTAACGCCCGGGATTTTTGCTCCGGCAGGATCCAGATAATCGCCATCCCGTAGGCCGGGTCGGTATCCAGCACCCCGTCGATCTCGCCATACAGTTCAGCCCCTGGAATGGCCATCAGCTTGTCAGCGTGCACTTCGCCGGTGGCGACCCGGGTACCGTTGATGTGGATGGCGTACTGGGCTGGCTTCAGGCGGAAGTTTTCCCGGATGCGGATCTCCGGCAGCAAAATGCCGCAGTTCTCCGAGATCACCTGCCGCACCCCGCGGATACGCTGGGAAAGCGGGCTTCCCTTGGCGCTGTCCACCAGCGTCACCAGCTTATAGCCCAGGTTCAGTCCAATCGGCTCCACCAGCGGGATGCTGCTCCAGTCGATGGTCGCCGTGCTCTCAGTGGTCAGCGCGCTGTTGATCGCCTCCATCTCGACTTCCGGCTGGGCCACATCCACCCGCTTGCTCTGCTTCCAGGCGGCAAACAGCAAAATGGCGGTAAAGCTCAGGAAGGCAACGTGCGGCATCCCTGGCACAATCGCCAGGATAAACATCACGAACGCGGCGGTATACAGAATCGACGGGCGCGCCAGCAGCTGGGTTTTGATCTCCGAGCTGATGTCGTTCCCATCGCTGACGCGGGTCACGATAATCGCCGCCGCAGTAGAGAGCAACAGGGACGGGATCTGGGCGACCAGGCCGTCACCAATCGACAGCAGCACGTACTGTTTGAAGGAGTGGCCCACGTCCAGGTTATGGGCAAACACCCCAATACAGATCCCGCCGATGATGTTAATCAGCAGGATCATGATCCCGGCGATGGCGTCCCCGCGCACAAACTTAGAGGCACCGTCCATTGCGCCGTAAAAATCGGCCTCGCTGGAGACGTCCCGGCGTCGGACGCGTGCCTGCTCCTGGTTAATCAGCCCGGCATTCAGGTCGGCGTCGATTGCCATCTGCTTGCCCGGCAGGGCGTCGAGGGTAAAGCGCGCCGACACCTCAGAGATACGTTCCGCGCCCTTGGTCACCACCACAAAGTTGATGATCATCAGAATGACGAACACCACGAAGCCGACCACGAAATTACCGCCAATCACCACCTGGCCGAACGCTTCGATAACCTTACCCGCCGCGCCTTCGCCCTCGTGCCCGTGCAGCAATACCACGCGCGTCGAGGCGACGTTAAGCGTCAGGCGCATCAGCGTGGTGATCAGCAGGATGGTGGGGAAGATGGCGAAATCGAGCGGCCGCTTGCTGTTCAGCGCTACCAGCAGGACGATCACCGCCAGCACGATGTTAAAGGTGAACAGAATATCCAGCACCAGCGGTGACAGCGGCAGCATCACCATCGCCAGCACGCAAAGCAGCAGCAGCGGAATGCCGATGTTGCCTTGCTTTAACAGGGTCAGCACCTGCGGAAATTTACGACTAGCCATCTGATTTCAGTACCTCGTTAGGAATATCCATATGCCTGTTCAACTGTGGTTGGGTTGCGCTCTGCCCGCTACGCCAGGACTTGATTTGCATAACGTAGGTCAGCACGTGGGCAATCGCCCGAAACAGCGGAGTGGGGATCTGCTGGTTAACCCGTGTGGAGTGGTACACCGCCCGTGCCAGCGCCGGGAACGGCACGACTTCAATCTGGTGGCGAATGGCGACTTCACGAATGTAAAGCGCCACGTCGTCCACCCCTTTGGCGACGATGTAGGGGGCCTGGGCTTTATCGGGATCGTATTTCAGCGCCACCGCAAAGTGGGTCGGGTTAGTGATAATTACGTCAGCCGTCGGCACTACTTTATTGAGCTGGCCCTGCGCCATCTGGCGCTGCAGCTGGCGAATGCGGCTCTTGATCTGCGGGTTACCGTCGTTTTGCTTGAATTCGTCGCGCACCTCCTGCTTGGTCATGCGCATCTTTTTCAGGTACATAAAGATCGCCAGCGGCACGTCGATCAGGGCGAACAGCACGATGATACCCAGCAGCCAGCTAAACGACTGGCGCAGCAGGGCTAGCCCTTCGTCGATGCCCTGTTCCAGCCACAAAAACTGCAGGCGCAGCAGGGCAGGGAGGTTGTCCTGGACAAGCGACCAGAGCATCACCATCATCAGGCTGCATTTCGCCAGCATCTTCAGCACGTCAACATAGTGACTGGCGGAGAACAGGCGCTTAAAGCCGCTGATCGGGCTGATTTTTTTGAAGTCGGGCAGCAGCTTGTCGGGGGTAAACACCCAGCGTCCCGGCACCAGGGTGGAGATAATGCACACGATTGGCACCGGCACGAGGGTGAGGATAAATTTCAGCAGCAGCCAGACGTGGTGCATCAAAAAATGCTCCAGCGCGGTGGGGTCATCCAGCTTGCTCGCCAGCACGCCAACCGAGGTGAACGAGTCCTGCACCAGCTGTTCGTAGTAGGGGAAAAACAGCATCAGGATCACCAGCGATGTCACCAGCCCGGCGGCCATCGTCACGTCTTTGGAGCGCGGAACGTCGCCTTTCTTGCGCGCCTTGCGCAGCTTGCCCTGCGTGGCCTTTTCACTTTTATCCCCCGAGCTGGCGGCCATCAGTAGACCCTCATTGCGTCAAGCTTGCCGAGGATGTAATTGGTCAGGTTGAGGTAGTGATCGGGAATATTGCTCACCATCAGACCCAGGCACAGCAGGCCAAACAACATGCTGATCGGAAAGCCAAGCGAGAACAGGTTCAGGGTCGGTGAGATGCGGTTCAGCAGGCCAAACGAGCCCTGCACCATCAGCATCACAAAGGCGGTCGGCAGGGAGATTAGCAGGGCAGAGGAGATCAGCCAGCCCAGGCTCTGGGCCAGGGTCTGCAACGAGGGCACCGTGATGGCCTGGCCGATGGGCCAGTAGCTGAAGCTTTTATACAGCAGCGTTACCATCAGCAGATGACCGTCCATAATAAAAAACAGCAGTACGCAAAAGACAAAAATGATCTGCGAAATCACCGTGGTCGAGCTGCCGTTGGTCGGGTCGTTCATCACCGCCATCCCGAGACCCATATTCATGGAAAGAATATGTCCGGCGGTCTGCAGGGCGACAAACACCAGTTGCAGGGTGGCGCCAAATACAAATCCCCACAGGATCTGCTCGCCAATCAGAACCAGGCTCTGCATCGACAGCAGCTCGGTCAGCACCACCGGGTGGGGCAGCATCGGCGAAATAACGGCGGTCAGCGCCAGCGCCAGGCCGACCTTAATCCGTCGCGAGATGGAGCGTTGATCAAACACCGGGGCGAAGTGGATAAAGGATAAAATCCGCACGAAGGGTAGCCAGGCTGCCATTAATGGGGCGACCAGCGCCGAAATGTCGATGCCCATGGGTTAACCCGCCAGTCGCACAGCCTGATGAAAAATCTCAATGGTAAAGTCGGTGAGCTTGACCAGCATCCATTTCCCCGCCAGCACCAGCACCAGCAGTGTCACCACCAGGCGCGGTAAAAAGCTTAAGGTCTGTTCGTTGATCTGAGTGGTGGCCTGAAAAATACTCACCACCAGCCCGACCAGCAGGCTGGGCACAATCGCCACTACCGAGATCAGCAGCACCAGCATAATCGCACCTGCCATCAGGTCGCCTGCGGTATCCATGGTCATCATCGCTACAGCCCCTGTACGCTGGCGGTAAGCGTGCCGACGATCAGGTTCCAGCCGTCGCAGAGGACAAACAGCATCAGCTTAAAGGGTAGAGAGACGATCAGCGGGGAGAGCATCATCATCCCCATCGCCATCAGAATACTGGCGACGATCAGGTCGATGATTAAGAACGGAATGTAGATCATAAAGCCAATCTGGAAGGCGGTTTTCAGCTCGCTCAGCACGTAGGCGGGCACCACGATGCTCAGATCCATCGTTGCAGGGTCACCTTTCTCCTGGGCGATCGTCATGATTTGCGCCATCGAGGTTTTACTGGTTTGCGCCAGCATAAATTTCTTTAGCGGTTGCTCAGCGGTCGAGAGCGCCTCTTTCAGCGACAGCTGTTCGTTCTGGTAGGGAACAATCGCGTCGTTATACACCGTGTTCCACACCGGGCGCATCACCAACATGGTGAGCGCTAGCGCGATCCCGGTCAGGATTTTGTTCGGTGGGCTTTGCTGCAACCCCAGCGCCTGGCGCAGGACCGCCAGCACGATAATAAAACGGGTGAAGCAGGTCATCATCAGCACCATGATCGGCAGCAGGCCGAGCAGGGTCATCAGGATCAGGATCTCAACTTTGACGCTGTAATCCTGGCCGCTACCGTTGCTGGTAGTGCTGAGCAGGGTGATCTCCCCATTGGCGGCCAGCGCCAGCGGAGAGAGGATCAGCCCGGCGCACAGCAGCGTGGTCAGGACGGTGGTACGGCGCGGGTGGTTCATGAGGTGATTTTACCGAGATCGTGGGAGCTGAATTCAATAATGCGTAAGCCGTATTTGTCGTTCAGCACCACCACTTCGGCTTTGCCGAACAGAATGCCGTTCACCTTGATATCCAGCGGCTCGCCCGCCATTTTATCCAGCTCAATTACGCTGTCATTGCTGATGGTCATCAGGTCTGCCAGCGAGAGGGTCACCGAGGCGACTTCGAGGGTTAAATTGACCGGAATACGGCTGAATAGCGCCATTTTGCGCTGGTGTTCCGCCTGGCTGTCTGCCGTGTTGATGGTCGGAAGAACGACGCCCGCTGCCTCAGTTTCACTGCTGGCTTCAGGTAATTCGATATCGTCCAGATTGAAATCTACGGACAGGTCGTGTTGCTCATTCATGCTTCATCTCGGGCGTTTTGTCGTTAAAGTCAGTCAGGAAAAGCTTGCCGCGATCTTCGGCAACGGTGGCGCTGAACAGCTGCTCATTGCCGATACTCACCGGCAGCGGCGTGTTCAACGACACCGGGATAATGTCGCCAGGCGTCATCTCCAGCAGCTGGGCTACGGTCAGATTGATCGACGCCAGTTTTCCGTTCAGCGTCAGCGGCATCGACACAAACATGTGTTCGATTTGCGCTGGCGTCAGGCTGCCGGTTTTCTGGCCGCTCAGAGGGCTGTCGTCGCGCAGCGAGGCCAGCAAAATATCGACGTGGTGGGTATCAAGCAGCAGCGAGAAACAGTATTCGTCGTAGCCTTCCAGCCAGAACTGAATGCTCCACGCCCACTGGTTAATCACGGCGGAATAGTCGTTTTTCAGCTCCATCGGCTGGTCGAGGATCTCCTGCACCATCACCAGCTGGGCCAGCTCATGCCCCAGCTTGTTTTTCAACCGCTCTTCGGTTTTGGTCACCGGCTGCTGGCTGTCGGTATCGCCAGGCTTACTGTCCTTACTTAGGCCGTAGTAGGTATGTAAAATATTGAGTAAAAACGCTCGGTTAATATCAAAACCAATATTGCCGTACGCATTTTCAAATATCTGGGCATGCTTAAAGTGACAGTCCGTATCAAATGTCATGCTGCGCAAAACGGCGTTCATGCGATATTTTCGTAAAAAGAAAATACTTAGCCGTGATTCAATGTCGTCAAAGTTCTCACTAATTATTTTCGGTATTTTATGATAGGCCCGACCGAGTTTATTCACCTCGATATGAGTCACGTCAGGGCAGTCGTTTTTGTGATAAATACGGATTCGATTGGGTGAATTCAGCATGATGTATCCATTATCATTTAGCGACAACGATCTCTTAAACAACTTCACAGACGTTAAGGCCAGAGCTGAATAAAGCGAAGAACGGGTGTTGCGGCTTTAGGTGATAATTATCGTGGATCCTCTAGGGTAAAAACAATAAAACGTAGATTATTAATCGATTAATTATCGATTTTTGATATTAATTAATCTTTGTAAAACAACTGTTATGTTGATGATTTATATGAAATTAATGTCTGTTTGCTTTAATTATTGATTAATGTTGATTAAAAACGGGACAACCCCCCTGAGCTCTCTATAATTGCTAAGGGAAAAATCCTAAAAATATCTTTTTCTTCGCGTGAAAATCTCGCCGAGAATATCTTAACAATTATTTAACTCCAGCTGAGTAAATGATTCAGGAGTTGGTATGGTCTACACTTCACACACAGATGCCGTCTCGCAGATGGGCTTTATTGCAAAGTCCGCCGCCAGCCTGGATGCCATTAATCTCGCCCAGCGAGTGGCAAATTTTAACGTGGCGACCCTGATCACCGGTGAAACTGGCACGGGTAAAGAGTGTATCGCCCGTATTATTCATCATTGCAGCGTGGGTGAAGCGGCGCCGTACGTGGCGATTAACTGTGCGGCAATCCCGGAGGCGATGCTCGAATCCATTTTATTTGGCTACGAGAAGGGCGCTTTTACCGGCGCGGTCGGCAGTATGGCGGGTAAATTTGAGCTGGCAAATAAAGGCTCAATCCTGCTGGATGAAATAGGCGACATGCCGCTGAATCTGCAGGGCAAATTATTACGCGTGTTGCAGGAACAGGAAGTCGAACGCCTCGGCAGCAATAAACGTATTCCGCTAAACGTGCGTATTATTGCCGCCACCAATAAAGATTTGCAGCTGGAGATGCAGGAAGGGCGCTTTCGCCAGGATCTCTACTACCGTTTAGCCGTAGTGCCGGTGCATATCGCCCCCCTACGCGAAAGACCGGAAGACATTATTCCGCTGGCGCAGCACTTTATCGAAAAATATCAACTCGTCTCCGAGGCTCGCAAACGTCTCAGCCACGATGCCCGTCACGTGCTGCTGGCCTGGCACTGGCCGGGCAACGTGCGCGAACTGGAGAACGTCATCCAGCGCGGGCTGATCCTGAGCCACAGCGCCGACATCACCGCCCGCGATCTGGCCCTGCCGGTCAGCGTGGGCAACGTGATCGAACCGGTTGAACAGCCGCGCAAGCAAAAGGCCGGGCCGCTGCTCTCCTCGATTCGCTTTGCGAAGGAGCACGGTCGCCACGCCGAATACCAGTACATCATCGAGCTGCTCAAGCAGCACAACGGCAATAAATCCCAAACCGCGCAATCGCTGGGGATCACCCCGCGCGCGCTGCGCTACCGCCTCGCGTCAATGCGCGGGGACGGCATTGATCCCAGTTATTTCAACTAATCCCGTTCGTCCACCAGGAAGTCTTTTCACATGGAAAAAATAGAGGGGATCGCGGTCCCGACCACGCAGCTTGCCCTGTTGCAACGCATGCAGCAAGCCGCAGAGGTGGCCACCACCGCCACCGTTTCGCCGGCCCAGATCCTCGTTAGCGGCAGTCAGAGTACAGGCGCGCCGTCGTTCTCCAGCGTGCTCAACCAGGCCATCAATACGGTGGATAACGTCCAGCACAGCGCCGCCTCCCGGCAGGTCGCGGTGGATACCGGGTTGAGCGATGACTTAACCGGCGCGCTGGTCGAAAGCCAGAAAGCCAGCGTCTCCTTTGCGGCAATGGTGCAGGTGCGCAACAAGCTTACCTCCGCACTCGATGAAATTATGAATATGGCCGTGTAAGGGATTGTTGTGATTGAGAAACTGAAGCAAAAGCTGCCCCTGTCTCTCCCTGCGGCAGCGGTTGGAAAACATAAAAACCTACTGCTGGCCGCGGCGGGCGTGGTGTTGACTGGGGCCATCGTCACTTCCCTGTGGTTAAGCAACCGCAGTTACGTGGCGCTGTTTGGTAGCCAGGAAAATATTCCGGTCAAGCAGGTGGTCGAGGTGCTGGGCAGCAAAGCCATCGACTACCGCATAGAACCCTCCAGCGGGTTAATCCTGGTGGATCAGAACAAACTGGCCAGCGCACGTATGGCGTTGGCCGAGCAGGGCGTTACCGCGCTGCTGCCCGGCGGCTATGAGCTGATGGACAAAGAAGAGATGCTCGGCAGCAGCCAGTTCGTGCAGAACGTGCGCTACAAACGCAGCATCGAAGGCGAACTGGCTCAGAGCATCATGGGCCTCGACCCGGTGGAGTCTGCCCGCGTGCATCTGGGGATGACCGAAGCCAGCTCCTTCGTGCTCAGCAACAAACCCGACAGCAGCGCCTCGGTGATGGTACGGCTGTACAGCGGTCAGCGCCTGAGCGAGCAGCAGGTGCTGGCGATTGTGCAGATGGTGGCGGGTAGCGTGCCGGGCCTTGAGGCCGGAAACGTACGCGTCGTCGATCAGGCCGGGACCCTGCTGTCAGAAGGGATCGACGCCGACAACACCCAGTACGCGGGCATCTCCCGCAGCCGGGATATCAGCGGGCAGATCAAAAGTGAGACCGAGAAAAATATCGCCAACCTGCTCAACTCGCTGGTGGGCGCGGCTAACTATCGGGTGAGCGTGGTCCCGAAGGTCGACGTCAGCGCCGTTGAAGAGACCCAGGAGCGCTATGCAGGCGATCCGCGCATCAGCGACGAAAACCTGAGCCAGGAAAACAGCACTGACGAGCTGGCGATGGGCATTCCCGGCTCGCTCAGCAACCGGGCCCCGGCGGCCACCAGTGCGGCCCCGGGCGCCGTCGCGCCGGCCAATGCGAATGCAGCGGCCCAAACCAACACCACTCACCCGCAGGCGCTCTCCGCGCGCTCCCAGAGCCAGCGCAAGTACGCCTACGACCGCGACGTTCGCCATATCCGCCACCCGGCATTCCGCGTGGAGAAGATGAGCGTGGCGGTGGTACTCAACAGCGAGGCCGCCGCACTGGCGAAGTGGACCCCGGAACAGTATGCCACCCTCAACAAGCTGATTGAAGATGCCGCCGGCCTTGACCGCCAGCGCGGTGACTCGCTGACCCTCGACCGGCTGGTGTTTACCCCCGCCGATGACCTGGGGATCCCGCTGCCGAAATGGTGGCAGGACCCGTATATCCGCGACTGGGGACAAATGGGCGGGATTGGCTTCCTCTCCCTGCTGCTGTTGCTGTTGGGCGTCAGGCCGATGGCTCAGCGCTTTGGCCGCGCGGGCGAGAAAGTGGTGCAGGAAGTGAAGCACGAGCCGACCGGCATCCTGCTGGAAAGCGACAGATCCCAGGACGACGAGTCGCTGGTGCAGTCTCTGCCGCGGTCCACCTTCCAGCAGGAGGATAACCTGCCGCCGCTGAGCTCCGGTCTGGAAACAAAAGTCGAATTCCTGCAGACGCTGGCGCAAAGCGAAACTGAGCGCGTAGCGGAAGTTCTAAAACAATGGATTAACAGCAATGAGCGAAATAACGCAAGCGCCTCCGCAGGCAAGCAAGAGCAATCGTAGTTCCGCTAACAGCGCCAGCAACGGACGCAGCCGGGTCGAACAGGCCGCCATTCTTCTGCTTAGCATCGGCGAAGAGGCTGCCGCTACCGTCATGCAGAAGTTGAGTCGTGAAGAGGTGCTTCGGGTGAGCGAAACCATGGCCCGCCTGCACGGCATTAAAGTGACCCAGGCGCGTAACGCGATGAATAACTTTTTTCAGGACTACCGGGAGCAGAGCGGAATCAACGGCGCGTCACGCACCTATCTGAAAAACATTCTCGACAGGGCGCTGGGGGGCGAAATCTCCCGCAGCGTGATCAACGGTATTTACGGGGATGAGATCCGCTACCGCATGGCGCGCCTGCAGTGGGTGGATATCCCGCAGCTGGCGAGCCTGATAGACCAGGAGCACCTGCAGCTGCAGGCAGTGTTCCTCGCCTTTTTACCGCCGGACGTGGCGGCTGGCGTGCTGACCTACCTGCCGGAAAACCGTCGGGATGAAATCGTCTACCGCATCGCCCGCCTCGACGACGTTAACCGGGATGTGATCGACGAACTGGACCGCATTATCGAGCGCGGTGTGGCGGTGCTGTCCGAGCACGGCTCCAAGCTGTCGGGGATTAAGCACGCTGCCGATATCGTCAACCGCATCCCAGGCAATCAGCAGGAGCTGCTGGATCAGCTGCGGGTGCGCGACGAAGAGGTGGTTAACGAACTGAAAGATCAGATGTACGAATTCTTTATTCTCAGCCGTCAGACCCCGGCCACCCTGCAGCGCCTGATGGACGAAATCCCTATCGAAGAGTGGGCTGTGGCGTTGAAAGGTACCGAGCCGGTGCTGCGGCAGGCCATTTACGGCGCGATGCCGAAACGTCAGGTGCAGCTGCTGCAAAGCACCGGCTCGCGTCTGGGGCCGGTTCCGGTCAGCCGTATCGAGCAGGTGCGCAAAGAGATTATGGCTACCGTCAGGGAGCTGGCGGAAGAGGGCGAGATTCAGGTGCAACTCTTCTCTGAACAGACAATGGAGTAAGCGGTGAATAACGAATTCAAGTCCCGCCTGCAGAGGAGCGCGACCGGTGTCAGCGCTCGCCCGCGATTATATAAATTCCCGCCGCTGCGCCAGACCGCGGTGATGGACGGGCAGGGGATTGCGCCGCCGGACGGCGCGGCCATCCAGCAGCAGCTGGCCGACGGGTTTCAGGAAGGACTGAACCGCGGCTTTGAGCAGGGGCTGGAAGAAGGTCGCGGTGAAGGCTACCAGGAAGGGGCGAGGTTGGGCTTCGACGACGGCCTGCGTAAAGGCCACGAAGAGGGCAAACAGGCCGGACGACAGCTGTTTATTGATGCCGCCGGTCCGCTGGAGACCATCTCGCAGCAGGTCACGGACTGGCTGCAGGCGTATGAACAGCGCCGCCGGGAAGAGCTGTTGCAGCTGGTGGAGAAAGTCACCCGTCAGGTGATCCGCTGCGAGTTGACCCTGCACCCGACGCAGCTGCTGACCTTGGTGGAAGAGGCGATCAACAGCCTGCCCAAAATACCGCAGCAGCTAAAAGTGCTGCTCAACCCCGAAGAGTTTCGCCGCATCAGCGAGGCCGAGCCGGAGCGTGCCCTGCAGTGGGGTTTGTGCGCCGATCCCCAGCTGGACGCCGGCGAATGCCGGGTAGTAACCGACACTACTGAGATGGATGTTGGCTGCCAGCACCGTCTGGAGCAGTGCATCGATGCCCTGCAGCAGACGCTGCTGCCGGAGCCGCAGGATGCATAACGTGGCGCTGTCGCAGGCGCTGCGCTCTATCGAGAATATCCCTCTCGCGCGGGTTGCCGGGCGGCTGGTGCGCGTCAACGGCATGCTGCTGGAGTGCGTCGGCTGCCAGCTGGCCGTCGGGCAGCTGTGCCAGATCGAGAGCCTCGAAGGCGAGCCGATGGACGCCCAGGTGGTGGGCTTTGACCGGGATATCACCTGGCTGATGCCCTTTAAACATCCCAGCGGTCTGATCGGCGGGGCCAAAGTCTATCCAGTCGAGAAAGACGACGGGATCATGATTGGCGACCGCTGGCTGGGGCGCGTGGTCAACGGCCTCGGCGAGCCGCTCGATAACAAAGGCAAGCTGCAGGGCGACACGCCGCTGCCGCGCCAGATGGCGCAGATCCACCCCTTAACCCGCCGCCCGGTCGATACCCCTCTGGACGTTGGCGTGCGCGCCATTAACGGTCTGTTGACGATTGGCAAAGGCCAGCGCGTGGGCCTGATGGCAGGCAGCGGGGTCGGTAAAAGCGTCCTGCTGGGGATGATCACCCGTTACACCAACGCCGACGTGGTGGTGGTGGGGCTGATTGGCGAGCGCGGGCGCGAAGTGAAAGAGTTTATCGACCATTCGCTGGGGGAAAGCGGGCTGGCAAAATCGGTGATCGTCGCCGCCCCGGCGGATGAATCGCCGCTGATGCGCCTGAAGGCCACCGAACTGTGCCACGCCATCGCCGGACATTACCGCGACAAAGGGCTCAACGTTTTACTGCTGGTGGACTCGCTGACCCGCTACGCGATGGCCCAGCGTGAAATTGCCCTTTCGCTTGGCGAGCCGCCCGCCACCAAAGGCTACCCGCCGTCGGCGTTTGCGATGATCCCCCGGCTGGTCGAGAGCGCAGGCAACAGCGATGCGCCAGGCACCATGACCGCCATTTATACCGTGCTGGCCGAAGGCGACGACCAGCAGGATCCGATTGTCGACAGCGCGCGTGCGGTGCTGGACGGGCACATCGTGCTCTCCCGCCATCTGGCGGAGGCCGGGCATTACCCCGCCATTGATATCTCTCAGTCGATCAGCCGCTGCATGTCGCAAGTCACCACCGTTGAGCACCAGCGCGCGGCACGGAACCTGAAGCAGCTGTATGCCGAATACGCTGCCATCAAGCCGATGCTGCCGCTAGGCGGCTACGTGGCAGGCACCGATGCGCTGGCGGATCGCGCCGTGGCGATGTCCCCGGCCATTCACCACTACTTACAACAGGAAGTCCAGCAGGCGGCGATGCTCAACGAGACCATCGACCAGCTGACGGCGCTGGCCAATCACTGATTGCCGGTTTTACAGGAGGTAACTTATGCCAACCATGATGCGAACGCTAGAACAGCTGATCACGCTGCGTAACCGTAAAGTCCGTGATTTAAGCGGCCAGCTTTCGTCCCAGCAGCAGCTGTGCCAGCGCTATGACCGCAATATTCAGGCCCTGCAATCCCTCTCCACCGCGCCGCCCAGCGAAGGGGGGCACGTGGCGATGATGCTCAACGAGGCGCAGTACAAGAAAAACCTCCAGCGCATTCTCAACTGGCAGAAGCAGGAGCAGGCCCTGGCGACCCTGAAAGCGCAGCAGCTCCAGCAGAACCTGCTGCACGAAGCCCGCCGGGAAAAGGGCTTTCAGCTGGCGCTCGACCAGCGGCGTGACACGGCGCAGGCAGACGAGGGGCGTAAAGCCCAGAAACAGACCGATGCGCTGGCCGCCCAGTTCTGGCAGCGTCGTCAGTAACCCACATGGAGACGCATCCGATGTACCTGTCCTTTCCCGATGGCGCCTGTTCCTGGGCCGCTATTCCGCCGCAGAACTGGCTGGCGCAGCTGCGCCGTCAGTGCGCGCTTCTGGTCGCACATCCGCAGCTGAACGTTAAAGAGGCGATGTACGCCCTGGGCACGCTGCTGAGTAAAATCCAGCACTGCATTGATGAAGGCCGACTCAACGCCGGGCTGGTGGAGAGTATGGGCGAGAGCCTGCTGCAGCTTGCCGAGGCCGGGATCCTGCAACAGCAGGCCGGGCAACTGATGCCGATCCCGCTGTTTCGGGTCGAGGCCTTACAGCAGTTTCCGACGGTCTTCTCACACCCGCAAACCCGGGAGTGTCCGTGGGATGAACCATTTACCCAACTGATGGAGCCAGTAATGAAATCGCTTCTGCAGGGGCTGCTGGCGGAAAACGTGTTTGCCGATCCGCGCTGCTCGTATGGCGAGATGTTTGCGCGCCTTAGCCAGTATTTGTTCTGGGTACGCCAGGCGATTGCGCTGGAGATAGAAGCTGGCACGCGGGTGACGCCTGCGCAGCTGGCGGCGTGGGAGACCTGTTTTCGCGGCTATGGCGCAGATTCGCTGGCGCAGGCAAACGATGACGGACTCAGCTCAGATTTTTACCTGCTGAAGGGGCTGGCGCTCCTGTAAGCGCATCAGTATAAGAAGGCGTCGGGCCGGTCGGCATTGACGATATTTTCCATAATATCCTGCTGCATATGCAGCACCATGCCGTTGCGCTCGTTCAGCTGCTGGCAGCGTCGGGTCTGCTGCTCAAGGTCCTCCCACAGGGCGCTGACTTTTTTCAGCTGCTCCGGCGGCAGGCGGCGAAAGAGGCTGAACAATCCCTGTTTATCTGCGCTCACGTTTAGCGCCCGCAGCTGGGTCTGCCGCTCTGTGGCCCGCTGGCTCAGCGTCCGGTAGATATCCATCAGCTGCTGATTGATGGTGGTCAGCTGCGCGATATCCCTTGCCAGCAGCAGCATGCGCTGAGTTTCAAGCTGCTGCTGCAGCGTCAAATAATCCTGGCGATCCTGGGCAATGCCCTGCACCAGTAAAGTCATCCGTTGGCCTGGTGTCATCGGGTTTACCGCGAGAAGTAGTGCTGCATGGAGAGGGTCAGCTCATCAAGGTTGATGCCAATCTTGCCTTCGCTGAGCGCCTGTTTGATCTCGGCCACCTTCGCCATGTCCACGTCCGGCAGGCTTTTCAGCTGGGTCTGGGCATCGCCCAGCACCGGATCGATCGCCGCAATGTTTTCTGTACGAAGCGGATTAACGGCATCGGACTGCGCCGACTCTTTGGTGGCCTGCACGCCGGTCGCCTGAAGCGGTTGAAACTGTCCCTGGGTTATTTTCATTTTTTCTACTCCCGTGGTTTACGTTTAAAAAGGCTCGACGCCATTCCCTACTTATTCAGGACGACCCATTGTGGCGAAAACTTTAACGGTTGCGTGAGAAATTTCATATCAGGGCGCGCCGAGGATTCGTACCACGCCAGACGACTCTACCAGCCCCTCGACAATGCGCTGGCTGCTGCTATTGCGCACCCGAATCATCTCCCCCTGCCGCCCCTGTTTTAACGCCTCACCGGCGGTACTCGCCTGAATGCCCTGGTTGTTGATGATCAGCGTCACACTCTGGCCCCGCTCAATCAGCACCGGCCTGTCGAGCAGGCTGGCGGTGAGGGTTTGCCCGGCATTGATGCGGCGCTTCACCGTCTGACCCACCACCTGCTGTGGCGCGCTGAATCCTTGATCCTGGATCAGGGCCACGTTCTGTTCGCTCATGACCACATCCGCTGGGCCAATTACCCGGCCTCGCTCCAGCATCTGCGCACTGGTCACCAGCGGCACCCTCACGCTGGCTTTGACCGCCACCGTCAGCGACCAGCCCTGGGGACCCGGACAGCTTACCTCGTAGCGCAGGCGCATCAGCATGCGCTTGTTACCGCCACCTGGTGAGGTGAGCAGCGGGGCGGTGCAGGGGACCAGGGTGTTGGCTTCGGGGGGAAGTACCGACTCGGTGCTGATCTTGCGCTTTTCCCAGCCCTGGCTGGCGGCGATGTCGTTAATTTCGCTGCGCGCGGCGCGAGTTACCGCTGCGTCAATCTGCTGGGCGGCATTCGGCGCTGCCGCGCTGAGGGGGCTAAACAGTATCATGCTTGCGGCGACAGAGAAGAGGAAAGAACCCTTCCGCCTGGTGCAAAAAAAAGAGAAAAATGTTTTATAAATCATTTGAATATAAACCTGGCATAGTTGTTGCATTGAAAGTGTTCGCAGCAGGCCAGGACGAGGATCGAAGGAGAGAATGTGAGTATTAGTTTTGACCGGGCGTTAGGCGTTCATCCACAGGCACTACAGCTCAGACTGACCAGGGCGGAGCTGTTGTCCACGAACCTTGCGAACGTAGATACCCCCAATTTCAAGGCTAAAGATATTGATTTTGCCGCGCAGATGCAACGTGCGAATCAGGCTTTCACTTTTGGCTCACCGCTACAGGTGAAATATCGTCTGCCTTATCAGCCCGCGGGCGATGGCAACACGGTAGAACTCAACGTTGAGCAGGCGGCGTTTGCCCAGAACTCGATGGATTATCAGACCAGCCTGACGTTTCTGAAAATGAAGTTCTCAGGTCTGAAAGCAGCAATCGAAGGAAAATAATCTCAGGAAGGAAGTATGGCTTTTACGGATATCTTTCGCATTTCCAGTTCGGCCATGACGGCGCAAACCGTCAGGCTTAACACCATCGCCAGTAACATGGCGAACGCCGATTCACCGTCCGCCAGCCAGGAGACGGTGTACAAAGCCCGTCGTCCGGTTTTTGGGTCGGTGTATCAGAACAGCGAGCTCACCGGGCGCAAGGCGCTGACCGGGGCCCGCGTGCAGGTAATGGACGTGGTCGAGACCGGCCAGGCCATTCAGCGTTATGAACCAAACCATCCGATGGCGAACGCGCAGGGCTATGTCTATTACCCGGATATCAACGTGGTGGAAGAGATGGCGGACATGATGTCGGCCTCGCGCGGTTTTGAAACCAACGCCGAAGTGCTGAGCAATGTGAAAAGCATGCAGCAAAGCCTGCTCCGCCTGGGCGAGGTGTAATCGATGAACGTCACGGATACCCCGTACAGCGGCAACACCGGCGGAAATTCCATTTCCGCTAACGGCAACTCGGCGGCGGGCATGAACGACATGTTCCTCAAGCTGCTGGTGGCGCAGATCCAGAATCAGGATCCGCTTAACCCCACGGACGGTACCGAGTACGTCAGCCAGCTGGCGCAGCTCTCCCAGGTGCAGTCGATGGAGCGTGTCTCGGCCCTGATGCAGAACAACAGCGTGCTGATGGACAACCTGCAAACCCTCACCACCGCAAGCCTGGTCGGGCAAAACGTGATGGTGCAGAGCGACAGCGTCGAGCTGGACAGCAGCAGCGTGATTAACGGGCGTCTGACCCTCGAGCATCCGTCCGGTGTGACCACCGTCTACGTCAAAGACGCGCTCGGTCAGGAGCACAAAATCGAGCTGGGGCGGCAGGCTGCCGGGCTGGTGGACTTCCAGATCGATGCGAAAAAAATGAATCTCCCGGCAGGGAAATACACGCTGAGCGTAGTGACAGACTCGGCGGAAAAAGACGTCCCGATCGAAGTGGCTGGCACCGTCAACAACGTACGTATTCCGCTAAACGGCGGGGCGACGTTGCTCAATATCGCCGGGTTAGGTGAAGTCCCCTACAACCGAATCAGCCAGTTTGGCGGCAACGCCTCGTCGGCAAATGGACGCAGTAACAGTTAATTTCAGGATGACATTATGAGCTTTAGTATCGCAACGTCTGGCCTCAACGCAATTTCTCAGCAGCTGGGCGCCATCAGTAACAACATCGCCAACTCCGGCACCGTCGGGTTCAAATCGGGCCGCGCGGAGTTTTCGGCGCTGTATGCCCAGTCTCAGCCGCTGGGCGTGGGCGTCAGCGGCGTGACTCAGAGTATCACCCGCGGGGGCAACATTGTCTCCTCCAGCAGTGCGCTGGACCTGGCAATCTCCGGTAACGGTTTCTTCGTGGTCCGCGACAGCACCGGCACCACCTCGTACACCCGTGCGGGCTACTTTGGCACCGATAAAGACGGCAACCTGGTCAACAATCTTGGCATGAACATGCAGGGCTATCCGGTGGATACCAAAGGCAATCTGCAGGTCGGTACCGTGGCGGATCTCAAAATTCAGAGCGGATCGATTCCGGCCAAAGCCACTGAAACCGTCGGCTTTACCGCCAACTTTGACGCCAATGCCAAAGCACCAGGCAAGACCTTCGACAGAACCGACGACTCGTCCTATAACAACACCTACACCACCCAGGTGTTTGACTCCTTAGGCCGCGAGCACACTCTGACTCAGTACTTTGTCAAAAGCGCGACCGCGAACAACGAATGGGATGTGCACTACTTTATTGATGGTAACAAGCTGGGCGCGAGTCCGCAGAACATCAAGTTTGGCACCAACGGCAACATGGCCAACTTCGCCAACGGCAGCTCTGCCGTGGATCTGGCCTGGCAGCCGACCGGCGCCGACCCCATCAACATCAAGCTGAACTACAGTGGCACCACCCAGTATGGCTCCGACTTCTCGGTCAGCCGTAACCAGGGCGACGGCTACGCCTCCGGGGAACGCACCGGGCAGCAGGTGGATGAGAAAGGCAATGTCTTTGCCACCTTCTCCAACGGCGAACGTATGCTGCAGGGCCAGCTGATTCTGGCGAACTTCGCCAACCCGAACGGCCTGCAGTCGCAGGACGGCACCACCTGGGCGCAGACCGGCTCTTCCGGTACACCGCTGATTGGCGCGCCGGGCAGCGGCCTGCTGGGGTTCATAAAATCGTCCGCGCTGGAAGAGTCCAACGTCGATCTGACGTCAGAGCTGGTGGGGCTGATGACCGCCCAGCGTAACTACCAGGCCAACACCAAAGTGATCAGCACCAACGACCAGATGATGAATGCGCTGATGCAGGCGGTGTAATGGATCACTTAATTTATACCGCCATGAGCGGGGCAAGCCGCAGCCTGGAGCAGCAGCAAATCCGCGCCAACAACCTGTCGAACGTTAACACCAGCGGCTTTCGCAGCGATCTGGATCAGGCTCAGGCGAGCCAGGTATCGGGCAGCGGCTACGACTCACGTTACGCCGTGCGCTCTGGCAGCGGTGGGGTAGATATGTCCCCCGCCGCGCTGGAGCAGACCGGCCGTGAGCTGGATGTCGGCATCATCGGCAGCGGGCTGATCGCTTTGCAGTCCGGCGGTCGCGAAGTCTATACCCGCAACGGCCATATCGACGTCAGCCCGGACGGGGATTTGACCATCAACGGCCAGCCGGTGCTGGGCGAGGGCGGGCCGATTGTGCTGCCGCCGTTCGCCCAGGTCTCCATCGCCGATGACGGCACCATCTCCATCCTGCCGCAGGACGGCGACCTCAATGCGCTGATGGACGTCGACCGCATCAAGCTGGTGGATGTCGCCTCCTCGGCGCTGAGTAAGGACAACGCGGGTTTTCTGTTAAGCAACAACCGCATTGAGCCGCGCAGCGAAGAGGTGGTGCTGGCGAACAAGCATCTGGAGAGCAGTAACGTGTCGGCTATCGGGGAGATGATCTCCAGCATGACGCTGAACCGCAGCTTCGAAGCACAAATCAAAATGATGAAAGTGGCAGAAGAGCTGGCGCAGGCGGGCAACCGCGTGATGCGCAGCGCCTGATCTGCGACCAAAGGATAAAGCATGAACCCAGCATTATGGATAAGCAAAACCGGGCTTGCGGCGCAGGACGCCAAAATGAGCGCGGTCTCCAACAACCTCGCCAACGTCAACACCACCGGCTTTAAGCGCGACCGGGTTATTTTTGAAGACCTGTTCTACCAGAACCAGCGCGCACCGGGCGTACAGGCCAACGAAAACAACGCCACCCCCGGCGGGATGCAGTACGGCAGCGGCGTGAAGATCGTCGGTACGCAAAAGGCCTTCACCATCGGCAGCATGCAGGTGACAAACCAGAAGATGGACGTCGCCATCACCGGCCAGGGCTTCTTCCAGGTCGAGCGCCCGGACGGCACCGTTGGCTATACCCGTTCCGGCAATCTGCAGGTTAACAGCGAAGGCGTGCTGACCACGGCGCAGGGGCTGCCGATTATTCCGCAGATTGAACTGCCGGTGAACACCAAAGAGCTGAACATTGCTAAAGACGGTAGCGTTTCTGCCACCGTAGGGGCTGACGTGGATCCAGTCGAGCTGGGTCAGCTGACGCTGGTGAACTTCGTCAATCCGGCCGGACTGTCGGCGGTGGGCGGCAATCTGTATCTGGAAACCGCCGCCAGCGGCGCGCCGGTAGAAGGTATTCCTGGCGAAGAGGCCTTTGGTCAGATCGAACAGGGCACGCTGGAAGGTTCCAACGTGCAGGTAGTGGAAGAGATGGTGGACATGATCACCGTTCAGCGCGCGTACGAGATGAACGCCAAGATGGTCTCCGCTGCGGATGACATGCTGAAATTCATTACCCAGACGTTGTAACGCCATGAAAAAAATTCTGATTGTAAGCCTGGCGGCGCTGCTGCTGTCGGGCTGTGAAACCGTGACCTGGGTGGCGCACAAGGACGATGCCGACTACGCGCCGCCGGACGACATTGAGCAGCCTGACACCCGTGTCTCCGGCGGCGGGCTGTATAACAGCGGCTACTCCTGGTCGTTAGTGCAGGATCGCCGCGCCTATCGCGTCGGCGATATCCTGACCATCAACCTGGATGAATCTACCCAGTCGAGCAAGCAGGCGACCACCAACTTCGGCAAGCAGAACGACGTGACCATCGGCGTACCGGAGGTGCTGGGCCATACGCTGGATAAAGCCAGCGGATCGGTGAGCGGCGACCGCAACTTTAAAGGCGCGGCCAACTCACAGCAGCAAAACATGCTGCGCGGGTCGATCACCGTCGCGGTGTACAAAGTGCTGCCTAACGGCGTGATGGCGGTACGCGGCGAGAAGTGGCTGACCCTTAACCAGGGCGATGAGTATCTGCGGGTCACCGGGCTGGTGCGCTCAGAAGACATCACCCAGGGCAACACCATCTCCTCCCAGCGCATTGCTAACGCCCGCATCTCCTATTCGGGACGCGGCGCCCTCAGCGATGCGAATTCGGCGGGCTGGTTAACGCGCTTCTTCAACCATCCGCTGTTCCCTATCTGATGAGAAACACGATGTTTAAACGACTGATACTGAGCCTGCTGCTGATTGCCGGTACCGGGCCCGCGCTGGCCGAGCGGCTGGGCAACCTGGTGGATGTTCAGGGGGTACGTGGCAACCAGCTGGTGGGCTACAGCCTGGTCGTGGGTCTGGACGGCACTGGCGATAAAAACCAGGTCAAGTTCACCAGCCAGTCGGTGACCAATATGCTGCGCCAGTTCGGCGTGCAGATGCCCGCCAAAATCGACCCCAAGGTGAAGAACGTGGCGGCGGTGGCGATCAGCGCCACGCTGCCGCCGATGTATGCTCGCGGGCAGAGCATTGACGTTACCGTCTCGTCGCTGGGCGATGCCAAAAGCCTGCGCGGTGGCACGCTGCTGCTTACCCAGCTGCGCGGCGCTGACGGGGAAGTGTATGCCCTGGCGCAGGGTAACGTGGTGGTCGGCGGCTTTAAGGCCGAGGGCGACAGCGGCTCCAGCATTACCATGAACACCCCCACGGTGGGGCGCGTGCCAAACGGCGCGAGCGTTGAGCGCGAGATCCCGACCGATTTTCAGGCCAACAGCCAGGTGATCCTTAACCTGAAGCGGCCGAGTTTTAAAACCGCCAATAACGTTGCTATCGCCATTAATCAGGCCTACGGCAATATCGCCACCGCCCAAAGTGCCACCAACGTGATGGTCCGCGCCCCGGAACAGCCAGGTGCTCGGGTGGCGTTTATGTCCTCGCTTGAAGACCTGGAGATCAGCACCGGCAGCCAGCGCCCGCGTGTGGTATTCAATGCCCGTACCGGCACCATTGTGATTGGCGAAGGCGTGGTGGTGCGTGCCGCAGCGGTCTCCCACGGCAACCTGACGGTCACTATCCAGGAATCGCCGCAGGTCAGCCAGCCCGCGCCGTTCAGCCAGGGGCAAACCGTGGTCACGCCAAATTCCAACGTCAACGTGGCGCGCGATCGCGGCCAGATGGTGTTACTGCCGCAGGGCACCAGCCTGCGCACGATTGTGAATACCTTAAACAGCCTGGGCGCATCACCGGATGACACCATGGCAATCCTACAGGCCCTGAGTGAGGCTGGGGCAATGGACGCCGAGCTGGTGGTGATTTAACGATGGCGATCAATGGACTTTCTCGCCCGCTGAACGTGATCCCCGGCGATATCGGCGGCGAACACAAGGCGCAAAACCTGCAGCAGGCCGCAGAGCAGTTTGAAGGGCTGTTTTTACGCGCCATGCTCCAGCAGATGCGCAAAGCCTCGGACGCGCTGTCGAACGGCAACGATCCCTTCACCAGCAAGCAGCAGGTGATGATGCGCGATTTTTACGACGACAAGCTGGCCTCCCAGCTTGCGTCACAGCGCAGCAGCGGGATTGCCGAGATGATCATCAAACAATTGTCCCCGCAGGCCGAGGGCATGGAACGCGCGCTTAAGTTATCGGACCCTCTGGCCGCTTTATCTGATAAAGCCACCCCGGTCGATCCCGTTACGCGCTAATCGCAAGGAGCATCATGAACATCATCAGTACCGCCTTTACCGGCGCGCAGGCAGCCCAGCGCGGAATGAGCACCACGTCGATGAACGTGGCGAACTACCTGACGCCGGGCTACAGCCGCCAGGGCATTATTCAGAGCGCGGTCAGTAATGGACAGGACGGACTCTCCGCCGGGGCGGGGGTGCGCGTGGACAGCATTCGCCGGATCTCCGACCAGTATCTGGTGAACCAGGTCTGGCACAGCTCAACCCGGGCGGAATACTACACCGCCGGGCAAAAATACCTTGGTGCGCTGGAGACGGTGATTGGGGCCGACGGCACCAGCCTGGGTAACGGGCTAGATAAATTTTTCGGCTCCCTCAACGCCCTGACCACTCAGCCGGACTCACAGGCGCTGCGCCAGCAGATGATCAACGAGGCCAGCTCGCTGGCGACGCGCTTCAACAACGTCGACAGCTTTATCAACAGCCAGAAAGCGTCGATTGCCACCCAGCGCGATGCGCTGGTCAGCAACGTGAACCTACTCAGCGCTAACATCGCCAGCTACAACCAGCAGATCGCCGATCTGGAAGGGGCGAACGGCAATGCCAGCGTCCTGCGCGATCAGCGCGACGAGCTGGTGAAACAGCTAAGTGGGATGGTGAGCGTGCGCGTTTCGGAAGACACGTCCGGCCGTTACAGCGTAGCCCTTGGCGACGGGCAGCCGCTGGTTAGCGGGCGCAACTTCGGTCAGCTTAAATCGACGACCAACCAGGCGGGCGAGCAGGCGATCAGCCTCGAGTTCCTCAACACGACCTTCGGGGTGAAAAACGCCATCGGCGGGCAGATGGGGGCACTGAACGACTACGAGCAGGGCACCTTAAAAACGATGCAGGTGGCCGTTCAGGAGATGGCGCGCGGGCTGTCGGATCTGTTTAACAACCAGCTGGCGCAGGGATTTGACCTCAACGGCAATCCGGGCAAACCGCTGTTTGTCTTTGACACAGCGAACGGCAAAGGGATGCTGCAGGTCTCCGACATCAAACCGGATGAAGTGGCACTCTCGTCTGTCGCCGACGAAAGCGGTAACGGCGACAACCTGAAGGCGCTAATCGAGAAGAAAAACACGCCGATTCCGGTGGGCAGCATGGGGTCGATGAGCATCAACGAAGCCGCTGCGGCGATCATTAGCACCGTCGGCATCGCCAGCCGCCAGAACAAAACCGAGCTGGAGGCGGCGGAGTCCGTACGCTACGAAGCCCAGACCCAGCGCGATAACTTAAGCGCGGTCAATCAGGATGAAGAGGCGATGAATCTGCAGGTCTATATGCAGGCGTATCAGTCCAACCTGAAAGTGATCGCCACCGGCAATCAGATCTTCGCCGATCTGCTGAATTTGATCTGATCAAAAAGGAATTTACTATGCGTATCAGCAGTCTTTTTCACTCATCAGCCATGCTGAATCAGATGAACCAGAACGGCGCCCATCTGAGCAAACTGATGCAGCAGATGGCGACTCAGAAGCGGGTTAACGTCCCGTCGGATGATCCGGTGGCCAGCAGCCGTCTGGTGCAACTTAACCGCGAGCAGTCGGCCATCGACCAGTACCAGAGCAACATTACCCGCCTGTCCGGCAACCTGTCGACCCAGGAGGCCCACGTCACCGCGCTCAGCGACCAGCTGCTGTCGCTCTCCGACAAGCTGGTGGCGGCTAACAATGATACCTTCAGCGAGAAAGACCGGGAGGGATTTGGCAAGGAGATGGCGATGATGCTCGAGTCGCTGGTGTCGGTGATGAATGCCAAAAACGAGGAGGGGCAATACCTGTTCTCGGGCACGAAAACCAATACCCAGCCGGTGGTGTGGAACGCCACTAGCGGGCAGTATGCGTTCAAGGGCAATGACAGCACCCGTTCCACTACCGTGGCTAACGGGGTGGAGATCGAAGAGAACATCACCCTTGCGTCGGCCTTTTCAAAGACCGGGACCGACCTGGAGATGCTCAACTTGCTGAAAAGCGTCAGCGACAAAATGATGACGCCGGGCAGCGACTACCGTGACGATCTGAAGCAGCTGCTGGGCGACGTACGGACCGCCAGCGATAACGTGGCGGCGGTCTTTACCGAACTGGGCGGCAAACAGAACCGACTGACCCTGTTAAGCGATGCCCACAGCGATGTGAAAATCGCCCATGAGCAGGTTATCCAGGATCTGTCGGCCGTCGATGCGGCGACCAGCTACGTCAATATCCAGCTGTTTACCCAGGCCGTTCAGGCATCAAACAAGTCGTATATGATGATCAGTCAACTTTCACTTTTTAATCAGATGTAAATATGATGCAGGTTGGTTTAACGCAATCCAGTCTTAACCTGACGCCGTCCGTTAATACGGGGAGTGTTAGCACCCCCGCGGCGGTACGCGGGCAGCCGACGGGCAGCCCGCGCCCTCAGGATCACCGCTTCCCGGAATCACCGCTGATCTCCACCCGACCGCTGCGCTACAACGTGCAGCTTAACCAGCAGCTGACCTCCGTTCAGCAGGCGGACAATTTCCTCTCGCAGGTGGAGGGGCAACTGTTACAGCTGCGGCACGGCAGCCAGGGCGGACGGCGCGCGGAGCTGGCTTCGGAAGCGGCCAGCACCCTGCAGCGATTGCTGGGCAATCGCCCGACGATCAGCAACGGCACGGTGGACAGGCAACTGGCGGTTTCGCTGGAACAGACCGCGCAGGTCAAATTCACTCTGCCTGCTGCCGCGCGATTGCTGCAAAGCGATGAAGCGGAAACGGTGCTCTTTTCGCTGGCGGGCCAGCGCCGGGAGATGGTGGCGGTGGCCTTCGAGGAGGGCAGCACGCCGCGCCAGCAGGTGTTGAAGTTAAACCAGGGGCTGGGCCGCTTCGGTATTCATGCCCGGCTGGACAATCAGCAGCAGCTGACCTTCAGCGTGGATGAGAAAAACTGGGGGCAGGTGAGTACCCAGCTCAGCGTGCGTGGTGAAGGTAAACGTTTCTCCGACAGCTTTACCGCGCTGCTGGCGCGCCCGGAAGCGGCAGTCAGTGATGCGCTGGGCCAGCTTGCGCAGGCACCGCAAACGATGCGTGAACGTCAGAGCGACGTACAGCTGGCGTTAGAGCAGCTTACCCGGCAGCGTAGCCACCTCTTTGTACAGCACGAAAACGTCCGCAAACGGATTGATGAGATGGAGACCCACTACCCGGCCAACGGGGCGCTGGAGCATGCCCGCGCGCTGCGCCAGCATCTGCAAAACGGGGCGAATGACTTTGCCAGCGTCGCCCGGGCAGTAGGGGCGCAGGCGAATTTGCGTCCCGCGACGGTTAAGAATTTACTGACTTGATGGTGTTTTCACCCTCTCCCGTGGGAGAGGGATGGGATGAAGGCACCAGGCCCACTGTTCATATTGCCGGGTGCTAACCGCATTAGCTTTTCAGCGCATACACAAACATTAACCCGCTCTGTCCAATCAGCAGTGGCTGCTTGTTGACGGTCATCGGATAGACCCACACCTCGTTGTGGCGCAAAAAATCCACGAAGCTAAAGATCATCTTATGATTTTGCGGATTGTTATAGCGCACCGGGTTATAGCTATAAAACGTCCGACCATTTCTCTCTTTCTCTTCATCCAGACGCCCCTTAATCAGAAACATCGAATCCTCCGGGTGGGTAATGGTCAGCAGCATGGCCCCGTTCATGTCCATTATCTGCACCTTATAATTCTCCTGCTGATCGGCCAGCAGATCGTAAAAACCAATCTGTAGCTGACCCTTACCCTCGGACTGGCGCGGCGTGGCATGCGACAGCTGATTGACGCTGTGCACCACGCTCACGAGCAAAATCAGGCCGACGCAGATCTTAATTCTTAGGTTTTTTGCAATCAGCCATTTCATTCAACACTCTCTCTGTTTCGCGGTTAATAATATTGACTAACTTATCCCGGTCAATACGCCAGTGATACAACGTCATGGCCAGCTGCTGACTGGCGCACGGGGTTTCAATCGCAAAGGTGTAATTAAGCATCTGCTCGGTGGTGCGATAAAAAACCGTCATCCCCGCATCCTGATTTATCAATGTCTGATTAATTTTTTGAAAAATCGTATTAAAGCGGGTCAGGTCGTCATCACCCGCGTTATCGGATGATAAAGAAATCTTATAAGTGCGGATATTGCTAAACCGACCTTTTCCCTGCTCCCGATACACCATGTCCGCATTATGAATATAAGAGGAATACCATCCGCTAATGGTAATAAGAAGCAATCCGACCAGGACGGCCAGAATAATGGCGCGGGGGATTTTCTTAAGGCTGCCAGCAAGCTTCACTGCGGGGATGTTTGTCGGCATCACCGGCGCTGGTTCTGGCAAGGGGGGCAGATCCACAGGCGTAATGTCGGGGGCTTCCACCCTCTCCTTTATCCCCTCTTGTGCCGGGACCTCGACGGACTGGCAATATTCCGCTTCCAGTAAATATCCGCGCTTGGGAATCGTCTTAATGACCCGTTGCAATTTACCGTCGTCTTCCAGCGCGGATCGCAGCGCATGAATGGCGTTGGATAAACTGTTATCGCCAATCACGCGGCGTTCCCAGACCAGGGCGGTTAGTTCATTACGGGTAAGGGTTTGCCCCGCATGCTGCGCCAGGCAATACAGCAGCTTAATCTGGTACTCGCCCAGCCGCTTAACCTCGCCGGTCTGGAGATGAACAATGGTACCGGCCGACAGATCTAACAGCCAGTTATTAACAGAATAACGCAGAGTATTCATAGTGACGTCAAAGTGGCTCACACCAAAAACAAACAAAAAATTAACTTTTTGCTATTAATTAATTATCTATTATGAAAAGGGGGTTCGAAAGAATTATAAAGCAAGTTCAAAATACGTGCACTCCTTAAAAGACGCCTGTAGCACTTTGCTGTATCAGGCGTATTTATTGCGGGTTTAGGCTATTGTTGGTATTCGCTGTAAGTTAATTGTGAAAAGTTAATTAAATTTGTCGTTATGCATTTAAGTTTAAGGGGAAACGTGTCGTTTAAGGGGTTTTATTGATTAAGGCTGTGAAAGCATAAAAGAGAGCAGGCAAAGTATTGAGTTTAAAAAAATTATCTTTTCTGATTTAACTTTCTTTTTTGGGGTGTCGTTTAGTCTTAGTACACGGGCAAACAGCCCAATAAGAACGACTTCTCAAGGAGAGATACCATGGCTTTATCCATTTTCACCAGCGGCGCAGCAATGTCTTCCACCAACGCCCTGAACAAATCTAACTCTATTCTGTCCACCGCCATGGAGCGTCTGGGTACCGGTAAACGCATTAACTCTGCAGCTGACGATGCGGCAGGCTTGCAGATCGCTACCCGCCTGCAGGGCCAGGTCAACGGTATGGGTGTTGCACAGCGTAACGTTTCTGACGCGACCGCGATGCTGCAGACCGCAGAAGGCGCATTCGAGGAAGTAACCAATATTCTGTATCGTATGAAGGATCTGGCGACTCAAGGCGCGAACGCCACTAACAGTGACCAGGACAGGTCTGCACTCCAGGGTGAAGTAGACCAACTGAATGCTGAATTAAAGAATATTCTTACCAATACAAAATTTGGGGGAGAAGAGCTTATTTTCTCGGGAGCAGGTGGATTCAACGCTACTGGCGGTAAATTAGGCAGTGAATTGTCATTTCAGATTGGTGCGAGTTCAGAAGAAACCCTCAAACTCGATCTTTCGACTGACCTACAAGCGCTCGGCAATAAATTTGGTTTAAGTTATGACCCCAATGATGCTAGTCTCGATGACCCTAAAACAGCTGTTGCTGATGCATTAGACGCCTGGAACAAAGCCAAACTTGATTTCGCAGCTGACCCTACGAAGAAAGACGATATGTTTGATGCGGAAAAGGGTTACAACGATGCATTAATCGAGTTAAAGAAGGCGCAGGGGGCACTTGCTGGAAGTGACGGTGTAGCTGCAATTAGCTTAACTGGTGCCGATACTTCAAATGAGGCAATTAATACGATTAGCGCTGCAATCGAGTCCGTAGGTACTGTTCGTTCCTCATTAGGTTCTAACATTAACCGTCTTGGCCACACCTCTGCCAACCTGGCAAATATGAAAGATAACACCTCGCTAGCGCTGGGTAATATTCGCGATGCTGATTTTGCATCTGAAGCCACCAGCATGACCCGCAACCAGATGCTGGCCCAGACCAGTATGTCGATGCTGAAACAGGCGAACAGCATGTCAGGCATGGTGATGTCCCTGCTGGGCTAATCCGCAACCTTCGTTATCCATCCTTTAAGGCTCCTTTCTGGAGCCTTTTTTAATTTCCCTACTTTTTGTGTCGCTTAATACTGATTAGCGGAACATTTCCGTATCAGGCGGAAGCGCTGTTTCCTCTGCGCTCTCATTTTTACGAATTTTCAAAGAGTTAAAAGTTGGCATGGCTATTGCTTAATAGGCGATACGCCGCGTCGTCAGGGAGGAGTGAGCAGTGAGTGATTTTTCAAATATTGATCCACAAAGTATGGCAACCCAGCTTGCCGGTTTTGATGTGCAGACGCTGCAGAACCAGTTAAAGACACAAAAGTCGAAGCTTGCCTCGCAGCAGACCGCATTGCGCACCCTGAAAAGTGCGCTGACCGAGTTTCGCACCTCGATGCAAAACCTGAATAAAACCAATGCCGGGATGCTGAAAACCAGCTCGAGCGTCAGCGTGGAGAACATGGTCAAGGTGACCACCACCTCAGAGACGCGTAAAGGTACTTACAACGTTTTTGTCGAGCAGCTCGCCTCCTCGCACCAGCTGGCCTACAACGCGCTTGATGAAGATGCGGTAAAAAATGCCACCGGCAGCATGAAGATTCAGGTGGGCAGTGACAGCAGCAAAACGATCACCGTTGATATGGACAACGTGGATAGCCTCGCGGGCCTGGCAAAAGCGATCAATGGCGTCAGCGATAACCCGGGCGTGACCGCGTCGCTGGTGCGCACCAACGGTGAAGTGCGCCTGATGTTAAGCAGCGATAAAAGCGGCGCTGGCAATGCCCTCACGGTGTCCGGATTCCCGGAAATAGAGAACAGCAAGGCCGTAACGCTTTCGGAAGCCAAAGACGCCATCGCCTGGCTGGGCGAAAAGAATAACGGCATTCAGGTGAGCAGCAGCACCAACACCTTCACCGATCTGATTGACGGCGTCACGCTGGAATTGAATCAAGCTCAGAAGGACGGCGATACGCCGTTGCGCATTGATGTGGGCGTCAATACTGCCGACACCACGGCGCAGGTAAATGCGTTTGTTGCGTCTTACAACAAGCTGCTGAGCTCGCTGGGCAGCCTCACCGCGACCGGCTCCGGCAGCACCGATCGTGGTGCCTTCGCCGGGGATGCCAGCGTCGGCAACCTGCGTCGCGATCTTAACAACATGCTGCGTACCGCCATCGGCGGCCAGGACATTACCCAGTTTGGCCTCAGCGCGGATAAAGACGGCAAGCTGACGCTGGACAGCGACAAGCTGAAAGAGAAGCTCACGGAAGATCCCGGCAAGCTCAACGCCCTGTTTAACGGCGATAAAGGCCTGCTGAAAGCGATGGACAAATCGATGGATAAGTTCCTCAGCATCACCGGTGGCGAAATCAAATCCCGGGAAGAGACCTTCCGCCGTCGCGAAACCGAACTCAGCGATCGCAGCGACAAAATCTCGACGCGCTACGACACCGCCTACAACCGCTATCTGTCGCAGTTCACGCGCCTGCAAAGCGTGATGCAGCAGATGAACAACACCGCCAATATGTTTGGCCTGACATAAGGACGCATACATGTACGGAAACACCCAGGAAGGGTACGACGCTTTCTATGAAACCGATATGGCCGCGCAGGTAGCGGCCGCTACGCCGCATCAGCTGGTGATGATGTTGTTTAACGGCCTGGCGGACGAACTGGTACGCGCCAAAAGCCACATTATGGCCAAACGCTACGAGCGCAAAGCGCACAGCGTTAACAAGTGCATCGATATCCTCAATGCCCTGACTAGCGCCCTGGATTACGACAAGGGCGGCGAGCTGGCGCGCAATCTGGCGAACCTCTACGACTACTGCGTTCACCGCCTGTACGAGGCGAGCAACGCCCTGTCGACCGAGATGATCGACGAAGTGGAAAACCTGATTGGCGAGCTGCGTCAGGGCTGGGAAGCGATGGGCAAGCTGAATGGATGATTTGCTGTTAATTGACTGGCAAACCCGTGCGCTGGGGGCGGCGGCGGGCAAGGGCGACTGGGAAAGCGTGGCATCGCTGGACCGCGAAATTGCCGGGCTGCTGCAGACGTTAGGGTCGCAGCCGCTCACCGAGCAAAAGCGCCACGAGCTTTTGAAGCTGCAGCGTACCCATCAGCAGGTGCTGAAGCTTGCTCAGCACAGCAGCCAGCAGTTACAGCAAAAAATGGCACAGCTTCGTGAGCAGCGCGAGGGGGCTCAGGCCTACTCCGCTTTTATGGACGAGGATAATTTCCGCAATGAGTGACATGTTAAATCTTGCCCCTCAGGGCGCGCCGACCCTGCCCACGAGTGAGCCGCTGCTGGCGCAGGAATCACCGATGCCGGGCGGGGACGATCTGCTGCCCATGCTGGCGTTCGACGAGCTTTTGGCGCAGGTAATGCCGGAGCTGGCGTCAGAGACTGTCGAGGTGAGCGATACGCCTCTCCCGGAAGGCCCGATGCCGACAGCGCCGGAACTGACCCCGGAAGAGCAGGCGCTGATCGCCCAGCAGTTTATGGCTTCGCTGCGGGTTAATCCGCTGGCGGACCCGGTCGCTGAAACAGCGGTGCGCCCGGTGATGCTGGCGGAAAACAGCGCCATCACCGCACCGGCAGCATCAGGCGTACCCGCCGCCGCTGAGGTCGTGACCACCCACAAACCGCCGGTTGCAGCAACCAGGACAGAGGCCGAGACCAAAAGCGCAGAAACCCTCGCAGGCAAACCGGCGGCAATGCCGATCGTGCATAAAGAGGCATGGCACCCGGTCACGCCAATTTCACATTCGGTCGCGCACCTTCCGGTGGTGTCGATGGGGCAGTCGCAGGCGCAGGTGAATGCCCCGCTGCGGCTGGAGAGCAGCCATCAGGATATCGGGCAGCAGCTGCAGAGCGCGCTGGGCGACAGGCTCAACATCCAGGTGAATAACCAGATCCAGCACGCCACCATCCGCCTCGACCCGCCGGAGATGGGCAAGATCGAGATCGTCCTCCATTTCGAAGCGGGGAAACTGCAGGTGCAGATCAATGCTGGACAGAGTGATGTCTATCGCGCCTTACAGCAGGTCAGCCAGGAGCTGCGCCAGGCGCTGACGGAGCAGCATTTTGTCGACGTCGATGTACAGGTCTCCTCGCAACATCAGCAGCAACAACAGCCCGGCCATCACCCGCAGCAGCAGGGCAGCCTGGCGACGCCCGTGCTGGCCAATGACGCCAGCGACACCCGCGCGACCGGTCCGCGCGAAGACACCTCAATTTTGATGACTATTTAACAGCGACAAATATGACGATTAAAAAAATTTCTGCAGTGATGGCGATCGCCGTTTTGTCCTCGGTATTAACCGCCGGGTTAGCAGTAACGGGCACCTATTACCTCAATGCGAGCACCAACAGCAGCGCACAGGCATCAGAGGACGGGGCGCCAGAGGCGAAGCCGGGCATCTGGCACAAAGTCAGCGGCTTCTTCGCCAGCAGCGACAACGTGGCGCCGCCGCAGTTTGTTGAGATGAACAACATCATGATCACCCTGCGCAGCGACGGCGATCGGGAGCGCTACATGCTGCTCGAACTGGCGCTGTCTGCTGCCGATAGCCAGGCTGTCCAGCAAACCGAAATGATGCTGCCGGCCATCCGCGGGGCCACCGTGGCGCTGTTCTCTGATATGGAATACAGCGCGGTGCGCGCCATGCATATCCCCGAGCTGCACGACATGCTGATGGCCACCTACAACGCTCGCTTTGCCGAGCTGAAACAATCGGTTCCGTTTAACGACGTGACGATAAGCAAGATGCTGTTGCAATAAACGCCCAGGAATACTCGATGGAAAGCAGCAATTTTATCACCGACGAAACGCTCTCTCCGGCGCAGGAAGCGCACTACATCAGCCTTTATCTGCCGCTGGTGAAACGCATTGTGAAGCAGCTGTCATGGCAGACCCAAAGCGTTATCGACAGCGATGATATGGAGCAAATTGCGCTGATGGGGCTGCTCAGCTCCCTGCGTCGCTACGGTGAGCCCGACGAGCAGTTTGCCGCCTATGCGTACGCCCGTATTCGCGGTTCGGTGCTGGATGAACTGCGAATGTTGGACTGGCGTCCAAGGCGGATGCGTCAGAAGGCGCACAAGATTAACGACGCCATCCGCGAGCTGTCGCGCAAGCTGGGCCGCGAGCTTAACGATGAGGACATCCTTCGCCATCTCGATATCAGCCAGCAGGAGTATCAGGAGTATCTGCTGCTGGAGAACGCCAGCGCGCTGCAAAGCCTGGACGAGATACTGGCGATGGATGGCAGCATCGGGCACCACAGCCGGCCGCTGGAGGAGGAGATGATCATCAACGACTCTCTGCGTGCTGCCCTGGCAACGCTGGACCGCCGCGAACAGCTGATCCTCACGCTCTATTACCAGCATGAGCTGAGTCTGAAAGAGATTGCGCTGATCCTCGAGATTACGGAAGCCAGAGTGTGCCAGCTGAATAAAGGCATCGTACAAAAAATTAAAGTCGCCATGGCGCAGTGAGACGGACATGCAAAAACTACTGGGATTATTGATTATTTTTGGCTGCGTAGTTGGCGGCTTTCTGGAGTCGGGCGGTCGGCTGGCCGCTTTTTGGGTACCGGGCGAACTGCTGATTATTATCGGGGCCGGGATCGGGGCGCTGGTGCTCGCCAACCCCAAGCCGGTGCTGGTGGAGATGTGGCGTCAGGTGAAAAACTCGATGCGCAAAAACACCTACACCGGCGAGTACCAGCGCCAGCTGCTGATGCTGCTGTATGAACTGCTGGAGCTGGTGCAGGACGGCGGTCTGAAGGTGCTGGATGAACATATCGAGGTGCCTGAAAACAGTTCTCTGTTTAAGAAGTACCCGAAGGTGCTGGAAGATCATGCCTTAATCACCTTTATCTCGGATAACTTCCGCCTGATGGCGATGGGCAAAATCAACGAGCATGAGCTGGAAGGGATCCTCGAACAGGAGTTGAGCGCCATGGAAGAGGAGCTGCTGCGCCCGTCACGGTCAATGCAGCGTACCGCCGAAGCGATGCCGGGGTTCGGCATCTGTGCGGCAGTGCTGGGGATCATCATTACCATGCAGTCTATTGACGGCTCGATCGCCATCATTGGCGTCAAAGTCGCCGCCGCGCTGGTGGGCACTTTCCTCGGGGTCTTTATCTGCTACTGCCTGCTCGATCCGCTGGCCAATGCCATGGAACAGCAGACCCGCAAACAGATGGCCGGGCTTGAGTGCGTGCGCACAGTGCTGGTCAATCAGGTGGCGGGCAAACCGACCCTGCTGGCGGTGGATGCCGGACGCAAAATGCTGCCGATGGACACCAAACCGACCTTTGCCACCCTGGACGGCTGGGTTAACCAACTGATTGGTGAGGCGGATGCGTAGCAGTAAGAAACAGGCGCATACCACAATCATCAAACGTTCAGCCCGCCGGGAGCATCATGCGCATCACGGCGGCGCGTGGAAGGTGGCTTTTGCCGACTTCACCCTGGCGATGATGGCGCTGTTTATGGTGCTATGGATCATGAGCTCGGTGACGGAAGAGGAGCGTAAAGAGGTAGTGGCCCGGCTGACAGGCGAGTCGATTTTTGACGGTCAGGTGATGTCGCCGCTCTCCAGCGGCGGGGCGGTGAATGGCCCCAATATGATTATGCCCGGCAAACAGGGGGGAGCCGACCCCACGCAGAATATCGAGAAAAAGCTGCAGCAGCTGGGCGAGCTGGACAAAGTCAAAAACAACAGCGAATCGCTGACCGAGGTGAACAAACGCTCTCAGCAGGAGATGATTGAGCTGTCGCGGGTGATCATGGAGATTACCCGTGCCTACGATGCGCAGTCCAACCTGCAGATGGAGATTGTGCCGCAGGGGCTGCGGATCCTGATTCAGGACGACCAGAAGCGGGAGATGTTCCAGCGCAGCAGCGCGCTGCTGACGCCGTTTTTCCAGCGTTTACTGACCCAGCTGGCACCGGTGTTCAACAAAATCGACAATAAAATGATCCTCACCGGCCATACGGATGCCTCTCGCTACCGGGACCAGCGTCTGTATAATAACTGGAACCTGTCGGGCGACCGCGCCCTGGCCGCGCGAATAGCCCTGGAGCAGGGCGGCATGGCGGCGGACAAAGTCATCCAGGTGAATGCGATGGCCGACAAAATGCTGCTCAGGCCGGAAGAGCCGTTAAGTGCGGCTAACCGCCGGATCGAAATCATGGTATTAACCCATGCGGCAGCAGATTCGCTGTATCAGTTCTTCGGTCAGCATGGTGAAAACGTCGTTAAACCGCTTGCGGAGCAGCTGGACAAGCACCCGCGCTAATCGCGGATGTGTATTAAGAGGGAAAGATGTCTGTCATTGCGCATTACTATATCCAGCAGCAGAGCGTGAACACGGCGTCTGCGGCCACCCTGACGGCGCAAACGCCATCGGCAGGGGCGACACAGACCAGCGTTCCGGCTTCCTTTTCGCAGGTCTTAAATTCATCACAGCCGATGTTAACCCAGCCTGCGGCGAGCGCGCCGCAAACGGCTGCCGCCCGTCCAATATCACCGGAGGCGACGCCCGCTACGCTCGATCAGTTGGAGAAGTTTGCCCGTGCACAGGGCTGGACGGAGAAGCAGATCGCGCTGATGAAGCGCCTGTCCCAGCGTAAAAACAGCCGCACCGGGCAACCCTGGTCGGCGCAGGGCGGCCCGCTTGCCACCCGCGAGACGGCGTTGGCGATGGTCAGAGAGATTGGGTTGGCCGTCTCCCCGCAGCAGGCCGGTGGCGTGCGCGGTATTCGCAACAACAATCCCGGCAACCTCGAAGCCAGTCAGGCGTTTCAGTGGCAGGGGCAGAACGGCAACGACGGGCGTTTTGCCACCTTCACCTCCCCTGAGCACGGCATTCGCGCCCTTGGGATGAATCTGCTCTCCTATCAGCGGCGTGGGCTGGATACCATCAGCAAAATTATCTCCCGCTGGGCACCGCCGCAGGATAATAACGATACTCCCGCTTATATCCAGAAAGTGAGTACGGCGCTGGGCGTTTCGCCGCATACCCGGCTGGACGTGGCTTCCCCCTCGGTATTAAGCGCGCTGAGTAAAGCGATTATCCGCCATGAAAACGGGGCGATACCGTTTTCTGAAGAGGTGATTAATAACGGCGTATTCTCGGCGCTGGGCCTGGCGGAGCTACCCGGCAGTCAACGGCCGGTATTAAAAAATACCCCGGTGGTGGACGGCCAATCACAATTTGTGATGCAGACCCGTCTGATGAGCCCGCACAAATTAAAGCAGCTCCAGCAATCGCTGGATAAACAGCTGCAGGCAGCAAAAATAGTGATTGAAGCTAACGGCACGGCAACCAGTATTCCGAGCAAGGCCGAGCTGGTGGCTGCCTGGGGATATAGCGAAGGTTCCCAGCGGTATAATGAGCTGGCGAATATTATCGCCCGTGCCGAACAGAAGAAAAAGCCGCGGATCTAATTAATATAAAAATGAGACGTGTCGCTTCAATTTTATGAATACTCACTCTTTCCAGGATGTTCATAATGAAAATTGAAGGTAGCGCTTATCATTATGGTTCCGGCTTTACTGTGGATGGCGCAAATGAGCAGAAAAGCCGAAAACCGCTGGGGTTTTCGCAGTACAGTGGCACCGTTTGCCAGCAAAGCGGCCAGTGGCGCACGCTGTGGAACACTGTACCGCAGGTGGTCAGTATCGAAAAAGGCACCGTAATGCCCTATCACGCGGCCCAGGCGGTGCAGTGGACGCTGACCGAATACAGTCCCAGCGAAACGCGAATTGTGAAAACCTCCCTCGAATAATTCCTGAATAATCTAAAATGAGGTCTTTCTGAGACCTCACACGTTTTTGATGATCTGCCCCTTATAAGTCACGATTCCCGCCGCTATTGTCGACCTCAATCATCCTCTGCTGAAATTATTCATTGATGTCCTTTTTTAGTTAATCTTTTGTCGATTTTCGCGCTGCGTTGTTAATTCTTTAAGGTGTCCAGGAGAGGGCGTAAAACTTACATTAATTTACTGTTTAAAAATATCGCCGGCCTCGTTACATAACTGGCGGGCACAGGTCATGCGACGCGTCAGAGGGAAGAACCTTAAAGAAAGTAGGGTTTTATTTATCAGGCTGATTTTTAAGTATTATTAAGTAATTAGTGCCATTTTTGATAGGTTATAAATACTATTTAATAATGATTGGTAAAAAGTGCTATATACCCCTTCTGGGTCAGGTTAATATGTCGCAACATGTTATGGCTTTCGTGTAAAAATATGAAAAAAAATGCCAGCAGTACTTTTCGTCGCCCTCGCTTACACCGGTTTGCACTTGAAGCCCGTCAATTATTTGATGGCGCCGCGATAGCCGAAACCGCCCAGCATAATGATGCGGGCAGCGAGGCGCCTCATGATAATTCCCGGGACGCCTTTCGCCCGGTGACGGTCGAACGCGCCGCCGCTTCACAGCCGACCCCTGCCAAAGAAGTCTTTGTCATTGATAGCCAGATTACCCATTGGCAGTCACTGGTGGCGCAATTACCACAGGGCAGCAAAGTGGTGGTCCTGCGCGAGGGCAGTTCGGGCCTGGGCCAACTCAACCAGGCGCTGGCAGATGAAAAACAGATCGCGGCAATTCATATTTACAGCCACGGTGCCAGCGACGAAATTACGCTCGGCAGCGACATTATTACCGCGCAAAACGTCGCGGGCCTGCAGTCACAGCTGCAAAGCCTCGGCGACAAGATGACGGCCGAGGGGGATATCCTTCTCTACGGCTGCTCGGTCACCAGCAAAGACACGGCGCTGGTCAGCCAGCTCGCCACCTTCACCCATGCGGACGTGGCCGCCTCGCGCGACTCCACCGGCAGCCGCGAGGGCGGCGGCAACTGGATCCTCGAAACCGCCGTTGGCGAGGTCGAAACCCGCACGCTGGTGCTGCACTACGCCGGGCAGCTCGAAACCCCAACCCTGACGCACAGCGCGGGCGACCTGATCGTCAGCGAGCCTTCTGTGCTGACTGCCGGAAAAGAGGTCGGGCAGTTCAGCGGCTGGGCGATTGATCTCAGTGACCCGTCGGCCACGCTGGTACTGAACCTGTATCTGCAGGACGGAAGTAAAGGCACGCTCTCTGATGGCGTTCAGCCTCCGGACAACGTCTTTCTGAGCTTCAGCGGCACGGCCGTGCAGGCGCAGGCCTGGCTAAATCAGCTGACTTTTACCGCCTCCGACCGCGAGCTCGGCAATCATACCGACGCCACCGGGGTCGATATTTATGTCTTCAGCGATTCGGGGGGCATCAGCTGGATGACCCAGCGGATCATTATCACCCCGGCCAACGACCCGGCGACGGTGAATGACAGCAGCCTGCTGGTGCCGGAGCGTAACGGCAGCGGCACGGTGATTGGCCCGGCGACGCTGGCGATTGTCGATTCCGAGCTGGCAGTCGGCGCGCAAACCGCCGCCCAGATGGTGTACAGCCTGACGGCTCTGCCGCGCTATGGCTATCTGACCCTCAACGGCCAGCGCATCGGCGTCGGCTCGGTCTTTACCCAGCAGGACGTTAACAGCGGGGCGGTGAAGTATGTGCATACCGCCACCGGGACCGACCAAAACACCGCCGACAGTTTCTCGGCCAGCCTGAACGACGGCGCGACCCCGGTCAGCCAGTCGGACAGCGTCACCGTGACCCTTAACATCCAGCCGGAAAACCAGCCCCCAAGCGTCAGCGGGAGCGGCTTTGTGTTTGAAGGCCAGCCGCAGAATGCCGATATCACGGGGAACGTCGGCAAATACATCGAGGCCACCACCGGCGGCGATCCGCAGGATACCCGGCTGACGCTGACCATTACGGCGCTCCCCGCCCACGGCAGGCTGTACTTCAAAGGGCAGCCTATCCAGGCCGGATTCAGCTTTGACTATGCCGATAAAGACCAGCTCACCTACAGCAACGACGGTACCGAAGGGGTCCGGGAGGACAGTTTTGGCGTCCAGGTGAGCGATCAGGGCGGCGGCACCGGCACCCCGGCGAGCAGCGATGGCACCATCACCCTGACGGTGGACAGCGTCAACGACAACCCTGTCCTGGATAACAACAGCAGCACCAGGACCACCGTGAATGCGGGCGGCAGCGTAGTGTTAACCCCGGCGATGCTCAACGCCACCGACGTCGACTCCAGCGACGACCGAATCAGTTTTGTGGTCAACGCCGACAACCTGACCCACGGCTATCTGACCCTTAACGGCCTGCGGCTGGAAAGCGGCGACACCTTTAGCGTCGACGATATCAAAGCCGGTCGCGTCAGCTATGTGCAGTACCGCGATGCCGCCCCGAACGAGCAGGACAGCTTTGATTTCCAGGTCATTAACCACGGGTTAAACGTCTACTGGACAGACGCGGGCGTCACCAATATTCGCCAGGGGGGGATTTATCAGGGCAACGCCCCGGAATTCGCTCTGACTCAGTACCGCTTTATCTTCGCCCTGACCGACAAAACCAACAATCCGCAGCCGGGCAGTGTCCCGACCCTCGATCAGCCGGTCACTACCGTGATCTCGCCGGTGTTTGGCACCAACGTCAACGACCCCAATGCGCTGACCCACGGCAGCTTTAGCGAAGGCGGAACCCTGGTGCTGGCGGGAACTGGCAACATCACCGATGCCACGCCGGGGCTGAGCTACACCCTGCCCAATGTCTCACCGTCCGAGGTGGTCTACACCTGGATTGGCGACGGCGCGGGAAGCGCCTTAGCGCTGCAGAAATTCGTCAACGGCGCCTGGGTGACCCTGCTGCCGCTCGAGAGCTTTACCCAGGCGGACGTCAATAACGGCCAGATTCGCTTCGCCCACGACGGCGGGGAACACTTCACCTTCACGCCGGGCTTTACCGTCTCTGCCGGGCGCGTCACCCTGGATGCCAACGGCGATCCGGTTCCGGTTATCCAGCGCGTGGATGTGGCGGTGTTTATCACCCCGGTGAACGATCTGCCGCAGATTAGCGGCTCGTCCAACAACGTGCTGGCAGAAGGGGCAACCCTGGTCATTACACGCGATATGCTGACGGCCAGCGATCCGGACGATGCCAACAGCGGCACGCCGTATGAGAACAGTAGCACCCTGAACGGCAACACCAATTACGCCCTGAATAACGAGGTGACGGGCAATAACGCTCTGAAGCTGCTGTTTACCTCCCTGCCAACCGGCGGAACGCTGCAGTATTTTAACGGCAGCAGCTGGGTCGATATTACGCCCGCCAACCTGAACACCTTGCAGCTCGATGCCGCGATCCTGACCAACGACGGCACCAGCGGGCTGCGTTTTGTCAGCGACGGCTCCGAGATCCGCAACACCACGTTCTCGGTTGCCGCCGTCGACCGCTGGGGGGCGCAATCTCTCAGCGCCGCCACCGTAGGGCTGGTGATCACCAATATCAACGACGGCCCGCAGATCGCCACCTCGCCAACCGCCGCCGATCCGGTGGTGGGCCGCGAATCGCCGAACATGATTGGCGGCACCCCGGCCAACAACCCCCTGACGGTGCGTGAAAGCGGCTACGGCCAGATCACCAGCGCGATGCTGCAGGCCTACGACCCGGACAGCAGCGCCGAGCAGGTGCAATTTACGATCACCCAGTCGCCGGGCTTTGGCCGCCTGGCGCGCTCCACCGATGGCGTCAACTTTAACGTGCTGGGCACCGGGTCCACCTTTACCCAGCAGGATATCGCCCAGGGCTATATCTATTACCTGAACGACGGCAGCGACCGGACAATCACCCAGGACGGCTTTACCTTCCGCCTTTCGGACGGCGACAAAGAGCAGTCCGGCAATCAGTTTGTTATCAATATCGACCCGGCGAACGATGCGCCACAGGTGAACGGGCCGGGGAGCGTGATCCCGGTGGGCGCAGGCGCTACGCCGGTTCCCGGCTTTAGCGTGCGCGATGCGGATCTCGACATTGGCGCCACCAACGTTACGGACCAACTGCAAACCACCGTTCGTCTGCTGCACGCCAACGGCACGGCGCTGACTCAGGCGGAATACCGCGACGTGACGCTCGGCATCACCCGCGTACCGGGCCTGACCGTGGTGGGTGGCAACGGCGATCTGCTGGTGCTGACCGGCACCGTGGCACAAATCAACAGCGCGCTGGCGGGGCTGACCGTCGCCTTTAGCCAGGATCATAACGCCGCGTACCAGATTCAGGTGATCACCGATGACCGCCTGCGCGACGCCAACGGCAACCTGACCGGCAGCGCCAATGGCGGCCCGCTCAACGAGGTGACGAATCCTGCCTTTGGCAGCCAGCCTGGCGCGGTGGACGGCAAAAACTACACCTGGTACGCCGACAGCGTTCCGGTTAACAACGGCAACATCGCCGCCAGCAGCGCAACCCTTCTGGCGTCGAGCATTAACGATCCCGGCACCCTGGCGGGTGACGGGCAGAAAACCGTCCGCGAAGATCAGGCCAGCTGGATTGGCGGCAACTTCGTGATCAATGACGTGGAGTCCAACGCCTTTGGCCTGCCGGTGACCGTCACTCTGCAGGTGGCGCAAGGCACGTTGGGCATTGGCGGGGCGGGCGTGCAGACCAGCCTCAACGGGGTCACCCTCAGCGGGGACGACACCGGCACGCTGGTGTTAACCGGCCAGGCCAGCGCCATTCAGGCGCTGCTTAACGATCCGGCGCTCGGGTTAACCTACCTCAGCGCCCTGAATGCCAACCACGATCAGAACGGCGGCGCGGCGGGGGACGTGACCCTGACCGTCAGTCTGAACACGCAAAATTCGACCATCGGCAACACCCAGGGAACGGCACCTGCCGATCTCAGCATTGCCCTGACGATCGATGCGGTGAACGACGCGCCGGTGGTCAATGCCGGTTCGACCATCATCAACCTCGACAACTCGGTGGCGGGTGGTTTCACCCTGGTGCCCGGTTTCTCCGTCGACGATCCGGACATCACCGACGGGGGTGGGATTGCCTGGGGTGAAAGCGATCACCTGCGGGTGACCGTGCGCCTGACCCAGCAGGACGGTACGCCGCTCGCCATTGGTGATTACCGCGGCAACACCTCGATTTCAATTACCTCCGGGGAGACCCGCAGCGGCGTAACCCTCATCACCACCGGCGCGCCGCCGACCGATGGCGATCGCGCCCCGATGGTGATAGAAGGCACCCGGGCGCAGATCAACGCCTGGCTGGCGCAGCTGCAGGTCAAAATGACCGGGCTCGATGCCGACGATGCGGATAAATATTACCGCGTCGAGGTGATTGCCGACGATCGCAACCGGGATGCCACCGGTCAGCTGACCGGTCTCGCCAACGGCGGGCAGAACAGCAACGTCAGCAACACCGGCACCGAAAACGCTCCGCTGACGGAGATCGATCCCTATGCCGCGCTGCCTGGCGGGCTGGCGCAAAACGTCAGCGCTGCCTCGACAGAGGTATTCCAGAGTTCGGTCAACGATGCGGCAGAGATCCGCCTTGGCGACAGCCCGGTGCTGCAGGCCGACGAAGGCAAGAGCACCGTGGTCCTGCCGCCGATTGTGGTGACAGATGCAGATGCAGGCAGCAGCACCCTGACGGTTAACGTCCAGGTACCGGCAGGTTTTGTTATCAGCGGCATCGGTGGCAGCGGCGGGACAGTGGACGGGACCGGTGGGGCCACGGTGCGTCTGACCGGCACCCTGGCAGAAATTAACAGCCGCCTGGCGGCCATCACCGTCACGCTCCCTGACGTTGCCGGGACTGCCACGGCGGCAGACTGGAACGGCAGATTTGGCGTGGTGGTGACGGTGGATGACAACGGCTCGACCGGCAGTCGCCCGGCGACCCTGCCCGCCAATATGACCAACGCAACCAGCGATCCGGGCAGGGCGGACCATGCCGATCCGACCTCGGCGGCCATCATTACCACTCGCGAGTTCACCTTTACCGTCAACGCGGTTAACGATGCCCCGGTAGCCACCGGCACCAGCGTCACGCTGCCCGCCATCGCGGAAGATACGCTGGCGGCGAACATTAACGGCACCACCGTTGGCAGCCTGTTTGTCCCGCTGTTTGACGACAGCCGTGATGAAGTGGTTAACGGCAGCCACAGCGATGCCTTCTGGGGGATCGCCATCAGCAGCCTGGCGTTGGATCCGCGCCAGGGCGAGTGGCAATACTCCACCGATGGCGGCCAGAGCTGGACAGCGGTCGGCCCGCGCAGTGACAGCAATGCCCTGTTCTTAAACGGGGCAGCGCAGCTGCGCTTTGTTCCGGCGGCCAACTTCTTCGGTGAGCCAGCCCTGCTGGGCGCGCGGCTGGTAGAAAACGATACTAACGGGGACAAAACCAGCACCGCGACAGCCCCGGTTAACGGCGGCAGCGGCAGCACGCAAGGGCATGGCGGCACCTCGCTGTTCAGCAATGAGGTGGTGAGGCTCAAACAGCCCGTCACCAACGTCAACGACAGCCCGACGCTGACTGGCGGGAGCTGGACCTTCGCCGAAGATGGCAACGTGCCGGCCACGCTGGGCCAGCTGCTGGACAGCCGCTACAGCGACCAGTTGGATAATCAGAACGCTATCCCGGGTGGCGGCAATGCCAGCCAGGGTCTGGCACTGGTGGGGATCTTTGGCGATACCACTGACGCCACCAAAGGTCACTGGGAGTATTTTTACAACAATACCTGGAACAGCCTGCCAGCCGATCTTAGCGCCACGAGTGCGCTGATTTTAAGCCGCGATACCCAAATGCGCTTTGTGCAGCTGGCGGACTATAACGGCCCGATTAATGGCGGCCTGCAGATCCGCGCCGCCGACGCCAGCGATCCGACGCTGGTGGGCGGGGCAGGGGTTAACTCCCGGGTCAACTTCTTCGATTACGCGGCGACCTGGTCTGCTGCTATCGAGCACTGGTCTTCTCCGGCACAGCTGGGGGTCAACATTACCCCGGTGGTGGACATTGTGGGCGATCGTCTCAGCATTCATGCAGGACTGAGTTTGCCTTTGACCGCTGCGCAGCTGTTAGCCAACGACACCTTCGAGAACTCTGGCCGGGTGATTGAGAGCGTTACCCAGCCCGCGCACGGCACGCTGATTTTTGACTCCGTCAGCGGTATGTACACCTATACCCCGACAAAAGGTTATGTCGGTGCCGACAGCTTTACCTATACCGTGCGCAGCGGCGGCGTGAGCGAAACCGCCACCGTTAATATCGACGTTACCAACATCGTGCCGGTTGCCGTCAACGACAGGCAGATCCTCAGCGAAGACAGCCTGCCGGTGAGCGGCAATCTGCTGAGTAACGACCGCGATGGCGATAACGATCCCCTGACCTTAACCGGCTTCACGGTTAACGGCGTGAATTACGCGCCGGGCGCGACTATTGTGCTTGCCGCAAACCAGGGCACCCTGCAGGTCAACGCCGATGGCACCTACACCTACACCCCGGTAGCTGACTGGAATGGAAGCGTGACGGTAGGGTATACGATCTCCGACGGCAATATGCGCGGGACGGCAACCGGCGCCCTGACGTTAACCGTTAACCCGGTTAAGGATGCGCAGGACGATGCGTATATCGCCCACGCCGGAACCTCCGCCACCCACGATGTGCTGTTAAACGACAGCTTCAGCAATACGGATAAGAAAATCACCGGCATCACGCAGCCTGCCCATGGTCGGGTAACAATTACTGCGGACAACAAGGTTCTGTACGAGCCGCAGCAAGGCTTCGTTGGCACCGATAGCTACACCTACACCGTCACCAGCGGCGGGGTAACGGAAACGGCAACGGTGACGGTGATCATGACCAACCAGTCGCCGTTTACCGGCAACTTCTTTGCGACCACCCTGGAAGACGTTAACGCGACGGGCAATATTCTGACCACCCTGCGCGATCCGGATGGCGATCCGCTCACCGTCACCGGTTTTACGGTCAATAACCTCAGCGTTAACGTCGGGCAGCGCGGCAACATTGCCGGGGTCGGGACCTTTATTATCGACGCCCAGGGTAACTACACCTTTACCCCGGTCGCCGACTGGAACGGCAGCGTGCCAACCATTGAAGTTACGGTCAGCGACGGCAATCAGGGCGGCACCAACTCCGCCTCGCTGGATATCACCGTAACGCCGGTGGCCGATATCATCAGCGACACCGCCACCACCCACGCCGGGACGGCGGTCACCATCGATGCCCTGAGGAACGACAGCTTCGAAAACAGCACCAAAACCATTACCGGCACCTCCGCGCCGCAGCACGGTACGGTCAGCATTGTCGGCAACAAGCTGGTCTACACCCCGGTGGCCGGGTACGTCGGCAGCGACAGCTTCACCTACACGGTTACCAGCGGCGGCGTGAGCGAAATCGCCACCGTGGTGGTGTCGATGACCAACACCGCGCCGATCGCGCGCGATATGTCGGTCTCGACCGCCGAAGATACCCCGCTGCGCGGTTCGGTGCAGACCAGCGCGACCGATGTCGATAACGATCCGCTGGTGCTGACCGGGTTTACCCTCAACGGCACCGCCTACAGCGCCGGGCAGACGGCGGCGGTCGAGGCGGGGACCCTGACCATGAACCGCGACGGCAGCTGGATCTTTACCCCGGCTGCCGACTGGAACGGCAGCGTGCCGAGGGCGACCTATACCCTGTCGGATGGCAACACCGGCACCACCACCAGCCAGCTGCTGATCGCCGTGATCCCGGTGGCCGATGTGCAAAATGACACCGCCACCACCCACGCGGATGACAGCGTGATTATACCGCTGCTCGACAACGACACCTTCAGCGACAAGCAGCGGGTGACGATTGTCGCCGGGAACCCGGTTGCCGGATCGACGCTGAGTACCTCCGATCGCGGGGGCCAGATTCAGCTGCTGGCGGATAACACCCTGCGCTATCAGCCGCCCGCCAACTTTGTCGGTACCGATACCTTCACCTACACCGTCACCAGTTACAGCGGCGTGACGGAAACGGCGACGGTGACGATTCTGGTCACCAACTCCCGTCCCGGCACCACCGACGATCGGCAGACCGTGGCGGAAGACAACGTCCTGAGCGGCAAATTTAACGCCAGAGATACGGATAACGACGTGCTGCGGGTGGTCTCCTTTAGTGCGGGTGGTCAGACGCTGGTGATGGGCAGCGATGCAGCCAAAACCCTGACGCTCGCGGGCGTCGGCACGCTGGTGGTCAACGCCGACATGACATGGGAATTTACTCCAGAGGCGGACTGGAACGGCACCGTTCCGGAAATTAACTACACGGTGACCGATGGCAATCAGAACGGTAAGATCGGCGGCACGCTGACGATCGTCGTTACCCCGGTCAGCGACGCGCGCAATGACAACGTGTCACTGCATGCCGGTCAGTCTGACACCCGTAATCTGCTCGCCAACGACACCTTCAGCAACAGCAATCGTCAGGTGACCAGCGTCACCCAGGGCCAGCACGGAAGGGTGATAATCAACGCGGATGGCACCGTCACCTACACCCCGGTGGCCAGCTACGTGGGCCAGGACATCTATACCTATACGGTGACCAGCGGCGGGCGAACCGAAACCGCGACCGTCTACGTCGACATCACCAATACCCCGCCGGTGCCGCCAGCGAGGCTGATCGTCAGCGGGCCGGAAGACAGTAACCTGACCGGTTCGGTGCTGCTTAACGTTGCCGACGCCGATCCAACGGACGTACTCAGCGTTGAGAGCTGGAATCTGCCGGGTGAAACCCGCCCGCACAGCGTGGGCGTGCCGTACGCTATTCCCGGCATCGGTACCTTTACCCTGCAGACGGACGGGCAGTTCATCTTTGTGCCGGTGGCGGACTGGAACGGCAGCGTGCCGACCATCACCTTTATCTCCACTGACGGCCATCAGAACGGGCGCTTTACCGGGCAGCTGCAGCTGGTGGTAACCCCGGTAGTGGATGCAGTGAATGACGCCACGTCGCTGCATTCTGGCGGCAGCGTGACGATTGACGCCCTGAATAACGACAGCTTCGCCAACAGCGATAAAACCATCATCGCCCTCGGCAAGCCGCTGCACGGGCAGGCGACTATTCTCAACGGCAAGGTGACTTACCGGCCGGATGCCGGCTACGTCGGTGCGGATAGCTTCACCTACACAGTGCTGAGCGGCGGTAAAGAAGAGACCGCCACCATCACCATCGATGTGCGCAACACGCCGCCGCAAACCCAGCCGGACCTGGTCATCAGCCTCGAAGACGCGAACGTCACCGGGAATGTACTGACCAACGATCAGGATCTGGATGGGGATGTGCTGCGGGTGCAGAGTTTACGCGTGCTGGGGCAGGTCTATCAGCCGGGCGACATCATCACCCTGGCAGGCGTCGGGACCTTAACCCTGGACCGCGACGGACGGTACAGCTTTGTGCCGATGGCGGACTGGAACGGTAGCGTACCTGACGTCACCTACACCGTCACCGACGGCAACAGCAACGGCCAGGCGAGCAATATTCTGCGCATCACCGTGCGACCGGTGCAGGACGCCTTCGACGACCGGGCCAGCACCCACGCTGGAGTGTCGGTTCTGACGGACGTGCTGGCGAACGATACCTTCAGCAACCCGTTGCGGGCAGTGGAGTCCTTTACCCAGGGCGCACATGGCACGGTCACGCTGGAAAACGGCCAACTGCGCTACACCCCAATGGCCGGTTACGTGGGTACCGACACCTATACCTATACGGTCTTCAGCAACGGCGTTCGCGAGACGGCCACCGTCACCGTGACCATGCTCAACACCCTGCCGACCTCGGCGGATTTCGCGCTGACCACCGCCGAAGACACCCCGCTGAGCGGCAACGTGATGGATCGCGTCAGCGACGGCGATAACGACCCGCTGACGCTGACCCAATTCACGGTCGACAATCACACCTACAGCGCCGGACAAACCGCGGTGCTGGCGGCAGGCACGCTGGTGATGACCCGCGATGGCCGCTGGACCTTCACTCCTGCCCCAGACTGGCATGGCCCGGTGCCGCAGATTGGCTTTACCGTCTCGGACGGCAACGACGGCGGCACCACCCACAGCCTGCTGAATATTGGCGTCGTGCCGGTGGGTGACACGCGCAATGATTTTGCCCTCGTCCATGCGGATAACGCGGTGATTATTCCGGTGCTTGCTAACGACACCTTTACCACCCCGGACAACCAGCTGACATTGACCGCCGGGATCCCGGTGGCCGGCTCGCTGGATGGGCGTACCGATCAGGGCGGGCGGGTGCGGGTGCTGAGCGATAACACCCTGCAGTATCTGCCGCCGCAGGGCTATACCGGGATCGACAGCTTCTCGTACACCGTGACCACCCCGGACGGACATCAGGAAGTGGCCACGGTGACCATTGCGGTAATGAACGGCACCCCGACAGCGCAGCAGACATCCCTCATTACCCCCGAAGATAC
>NZ_JBOGBT010000085.1:0-4835 GCF_051656365.1 Silvania sp.
TTTCAGTTCTGCGGATGGATTCGCTGGCGCGCTTACCGCTGTGGTGGTTGCTGCCGGGGTGCTTACAGGCGCTGGCTGTGCCGCAGGCTGTTCACCGGTCAGATCGCTAACCGAGGCTTGTGCCGGGCTGGCAACGCCATCCACGGTTTGCGGCTGAGGTTGTTCAGCTACGTCTGCGGCAGGTGCGGCAGCTACCTGAGCCGCCACTGGCTGAGTGCCGATATTTTTCGCCGCTTCAAAGCCTTGCTGAATAGTGCGACCAAATACCGCTGCCTGGCCATTCAGCGGCAACAGCAGGGCGATTTTGTTGGTCGAGGCTGGTTTAAACGCTTTTACGTTAACCAACTGCGTTGGCAGCATTTTCGCGCCCGGATTGTTCGGATAACGTTTCTGCCAGTCGGCGATCCCGGCTTTCATCATGTCGGGATCGTTACGGTTATCAAACCAGACGCGCTGCAGATCCAGCCAGCCCTGCAGGACATTTTCATCAGCGTTGATCACCAGCGCGTTGGCCTGATCCGGGTTCATGGCAGAGAGCGCCTGCCAGGTGGCATCGATATTTTTCTGTTTATCGGCCCCGGCAAGCAGCGGCTCCTGAGCGATCAGGGCACGCAGCAAGGTCAGGGAAGGACGCCCTTGTTCCGCGGCAATGCCAACCTGCCAGAAACGGGCCTGCTGGTTTTTATCCAGCGCGCTGATGTCGATATCCGCGAGGATCTTTTTCGCTCCAGCAGCATCGTTCTGTGCAACCTTCAGCTCGGCGGCCAGCAGCGACTGCTCGCGGCGCTGGCTGTCGCTTAAGGTTTGCGGCAGTTGGTTAAACAGTTCGGCGGCCCGCTGGGTTTTACCTTCTTTCAGCAGTGCACGAATGGCGAGTAATTGCCAGTTGATCCGGGTATCATTTGAGCTCTGCTCCATCTGGTGCAGGTAGAAGCCGGAATCAGCCTGCGCTGTACCCTCCATGTGGGCAGCACTCTGATCGGGCGCCTGCGTACCGCAGCCAGCAAAGATAAGGGCTGCCAGCACCAGCGGAAGGCTGCGCGTGACTTTCTTACGAAGAAACGTTAAGGGTACCATACTGTATCCAGTGATATTTTTTACGCAATGCTCAATATTAAATCGGCAATACGGATGAAACAATGAAACAACACGAAACGGCAGATAATTCTCAGGGTCAGCTCTATATTGTACCTACTCCTATCGGGAATTTGTCTGATATTACCCACCGTGCGCTGACCGTATTGCAAGACGTTGATCTTATTGCGGCTGAAGACACCCGCCACACCGGCCTGTTGCTGCAACATTTCGCGATTAACGCCCGAATGTTTGCCCTGCACGATCACAATGAGCAACAAAAAGCCGATACCCTGGTGGCCAAGCTGAAAGAGGGGCAGAACATCGCGCTGGTCTCTGACGCCGGGACGCCGCTTATCAACGACCCTGGCTACCATCTGGTGCGCACCTGCCGCGAAGCGGGCATCCGGGTGGTGCCATTGCCAGGACCGTGCGCCGCCATCGCTGCATTAAGCGCCGCGGGCCTGCCGTCAGACCGTTTCTGCTACGAGGGCTTCCTGCCCGCTAAATCGAAAGGCCGTCGTGATGTGCTCAAGGACCTTGAAGCTGAACCGCGCACGCTGATTTTCTATGAATCCACCCACCGCCTGCTGGAGAGCCTGGAGGATATGGTGGCCGTCTGGGGGGAGGCGCGCTATGTGGTGCTGGCGCGTGAGCTGACCAAAACCTGGGAAACCATTCACGGCCTGCCGGTCGGCGAGTTGCTGGCCTGGGTGAAAGCGGATGACAACCGTCGCAAGGGTGAGATGGTGCTGATTGTCGAAGGGCATAAAGCGACAGAGGATGCTCTCCCTGCCGACGCGCTGCGTACCCTCGCACTTCTGCAGGCCGAACTGCCGCTCAAGAAAGCGGCAGCGCTGGCGGCAGAAATCCACGGCGTGAAAAAGAACGCGCTGTATAAGTATGCCCTGGAGCAGCAGGGGGAATAACGCAGTACGCTGAGTTAAACCTTCTGACAGGGCGCGACATGTCGGAATAAAAAGCGCGCCTGGCAGGTCATGCGATAACCTGCCAGCGCATATTCAGACAATAATCACGTCGGCGTCACTCTTGCCCAGTAACTCTCTGTCGCGTTGGCCGATCCCCTCATCCGTAATCACGCAGTTAATCTTCTCCATCGGCAACACCTGATTAAAGCCGCGGCGGTTGAACTTGCTCGCATCCAGCACGGCAATCACTTTATGCGCCGCCGCCGCCATCACGCTGCTGATGGAATAGCCTTCGTTAAAGGTGGTGATGCCGTTGGTGGTATCGATGCCGTCGGCGCCGACAAACATTAAATCGGCGCTGATGCCGGCCAATGACCGCTCGGCAATGGTGCCGTGCATCGAGTGAGTCTTATGGCGCACGGTGCCGCCGCACACCACCAGGGTGATGTCTTTGTTGTCGGACAGCGTAAAAGCTGCGGGCAGGCTGTTGGTGATCACCGTGATATTGGCTTTTTTCGCCAGCCCTTCTGCAATCAGCATGGTGGTGCTGCCGCTGTCGAGGATCACCGTCATCCCCTCTTCAATCATTGCCACTGCCGCGAGGGCGATGCGCTTTTTCGGGTCGCTGGCGAGGCTGTAGCGATCTTCCAGCATCACTTCCTGGCTTTCGCTTTCCGCAAGGTTGCTGCCAGGTCGGGCCGCGCCACCGTGAAAGCGCGTCACCAGCCCTTTCTCTTCCAGCAGACGCAGGTCGGCACGGATGGTGACTTCGGAGATGCCAAAAGAATTCGAAAGGTCGAGCACCAGCACGCTGCCGTTGGCATTCACCAGATCGACGATTTTGTTCCTTCGCTCAAATGAGTTCATTTTGATTTGCCTGATAATTAACTTACTCCAGTTTAATCGAAGGGATGCGAAAGGTGAACGCTAGCGTTCGAAAGTAAATGTGAGCCAGCTCCGGTTGCTGGCTCGTGGACTCAGCCCAGGCGCAGCAGGATTTTGCCCTGCATCGGGGATCCATTCAGGGATTGGATGGCATGAGCGAAACTTTCGCTGTCGCCGATATGGGCAATCAGCGGTGCCAGCTGCAGTTTTTTCTCGGTAAGCAGCCGCGCCGCCGTCTCCCACTCAACGCCTGGCCATGGGGCGGAGTAGTTCATCCAACTGCCGAGCAGGGTCAGCTCTTTACGCAGGATCTGCCCGAACGTTCCGGCCGATAACGTCAGGTCATGGTGCAGGGTGCCCACCAGCGCCACCTGTGCGCGCGGGCCAGCGATATCAATCGCCAGCGAGACGGTTTGCGGTGTCCCGGCGGTTTCCAGAATCAGCTGCTCGAAGCGATTTTCCTGTAGCCCGGCGTGGATCTCAGCGGCACTCAGCGTTTTGCTGTTGAACACCTGGGTCGCGCCAAGCGAGGAGGCGAGGGCCAGCTTGTCCTCGTTAATGTCGATAGCCGTCACGCTGCGCGCGCCCAGGGCCTGCGCGCACTGCATCGCCAGCAGGCCAATGGTGCCCGCACCGACAATCACCACGTTTTTACCCTCACAGCCCTGCGCCAGATGGAACGCGTGCAGACCGACGGTGATCGGTTCGATAAAAGCACCGTCCTCAATGGACATATCGGCAGGCAGGCGGTACAGGTTGGCGCGCTTCACCACGATAAACTCCGCGTTTCCCCCCTCGCTGCGCGAGCCGACAAACTGATACTGCTTACACAGCGAGAAGTAGCCTTTTTCACACTGCGGGCAGGAAAAACAGGGCAGCAGCGGTACGCAGGCGACCGCGTCTCCCGGCGTCAGATCGTCAACCTGAGAGCCGGTTGCTTCAACGTAGCCGCTAAATTCGTGTCCGAGGGTGATGGGGTAATAGTGGGCCCCTTTGGCGAAAATACGCGGGATGTCAGATCCGCACAGTCCGGAGCAGACAATGCGCACCAGCACATCATCTGCGTCCTGAATCTGAGGCACAGGACGTTCTTCAACGCGCACGCTGCCCTCAGCGTGAATTACCACTGATTTCATATTCACTCCAGAAAAAAGAGGGGAGCATCGCTCCCCGGGTATCAAGATACGGTCTGGCTTTGCTGGCGGGTGGCCTGTTTTTCTGCCGCGACAAAGCTGCGGGCCCGACGCCAGGCGAGCAGTACGCCCGTGAGATAGATGACGGCGATGACGATAAAGCCGACCACGTTTTGCCAGGTGAAGAGCTGGATCAGCAGCCAGGTGACCGGCGAGCCCCCCTGATCCATCGAGGCCACCAGGCCACCCGCTTTCAGCGCGCCGGCGTTTTGCGCCAGCTGCGTGTGCAGGCCGATGGTCTGGGTGGCGATCCACAGGGTGATGCTCATGATGATGACGCCGGAGATCAGCGTGCGGAACAGATTGCCCTGATGCACAGCCACAGCCATTGCCACGAAGAAGCCGATGGTGGCCAGGTCGCCAAACGGCAGGACCTGGTTGCCCGGCACCAGCACCGCAATCAGGATGGTGAGCGGGATAAAGATCAAGCTGGCGGAGACCACCGCGGTGTGGCCCAGCAGCAGCGCCGGATCGAGACCGATGAGAAACTCCTGGCCGCCAAATTTTGCCTGCAGGCGCTTGCGGGCATGTTTAGCGATCGGGTTCAGACCGTCCATGATCGGTTTAATCACCCTTGGCATCAGCAGCATCACCGCCGCCGTTTTCACTGCCAGCTGCAGCACGCCTTTCGCGTCGTAACCGGCCAGCAGACCGATCGCCAGCCCCATCACAAACCCGACGGTGACCGGCTCGCCAAAGGGTCCGAAGCGTTTCTGCACGTCGTCGGCATTAAAATGGATGCGGTTAAGCCCAG